>JBDSGK010000040.1:0-12456 GCA_039919015.1 Ferruginibacter sp. | reverse complement strand
CGAAGCTTTTAACATACTGCAGTTTAAAAAGGCAGCGTTTTTCACTATTTTTAGGTCTTATTACTGCTTTAATTAACAACATGAAGAGATTCTTATTTGTAACTCTGTTTTCAATCATTACAACAAGTCTATTTGCTAACCATACCAAGGGCGGATGGATGTATTACGAATACCTTGGGCCAGGGGCAGCTCCAAATTCATCTTCATACCGCATTACTCTAAAATTATATACTGAATGTACCCTCAACCCCGGGCAAACCGATGCAACTGTACCATTCACTATTTTTAATGCAGCCAACAATGTCCAGGTGTATAATGTTATCGTTGCTGTTGTAAGTGATAATAACACAGAAAATTGTACTAATCCCGCTTGTCATCCCTGTATCACCAATATTCCATACATCTGTTATAAGATACGTACGTATCAAACAACCATTGAACTGCCCAACACTGCAGCGGGCTATATTGTTGCATACCAAAGATGTTGCAGGATCTCAGGAATACAAAATATTCAATCGCCATCAAACAGTGTGGGAGAAACCTGGACGGTAAAAATACCGGGAACAGCCATCGCTGGCGCTGAGACTAATTCCAGTGCAAGGTTTGCACAAAATGATACCGCTATCATTTGCGAAGGTGGCCGTTTTATTTTTGATTTCAGCGCCACCGATATTAACAATGATTCTTTGGTATATGCTTTTACACCCGCTTATGGAGGAGCATCAAATACAGCCCCGGCTCCCGGCAATGCTTCGGCACCACCATATTCGTCAGTACCGTATGCAAGTGGATTTAGCGGTACGCTGCCTTTAGGTCCCGGCATAACCATCAATTCCAATACAGGAATTGTAACAGGCTTTGGGCCCGCATCTGGCATATATGTTATTACGGTTACTGTAAGCGAATATAAAAGAGGTACCAATATTAAAATTGCTGAGGTTCGTAAATCCCTTCACATAGAAGTTACCAACTGCACGTTAACCGATGCGGACCTTGATCCGGAATATATAAGTTGTGATGGATTTACGGTAACTTTTCAAAATGGCAATAATGCCAATATTCAAACATTTGAATGGGATTTTGGCGATGGCAATATTTCAACACAACCTTCACCCACGCATACTTACGCTGATACTGGTGTGTATACTTTAAAGCTAACTGTTAACCGTGGCCTCCTTTGTTCCGATTCTACAACTGCATTGGTTAAAGTATTCCCGGGCTTTCGCCCCGATTTTACAACAACAGGACAATGCCAAAATGTACCCGTTCAGTTTACAGATATTACAACTGCTGATTATGGTATAATCAATAGATGGAACTGGAACTTCGGTGATCCTGGATCTCTCAACAATACGTCTATCCTCCAAAACCCCACCCATGCTTATGGCTTTACCGGTACTTATGACATTGTATTTGTTGTGGAGAGCAGTAAAGGTTGTATCGATACCGTTCGAAAAACAATTGATATACTTGGCCAGCCGGCATTAACTGCCACTAACGATACTTTGATCTGCATCATTGATACACTGCAATTAAATGCGCTGGGTTCAGGGTCATTTTTGTGGAGCCCCAATTATATGATCAATAATGTAAACATTCCCGACCCATTGGTTAGTCCTGATATTACCACAACATACACAGTCATGCTTACTGATGCTTTTGGCTGCACAAACTCCGAGGCGGTTACCGTAAATGTGAAAAACTTTGTCACACAGTTTGGCGGTCCCGATACCAGTATTTGCAGAACCGATACTGTTGTTTTAAAACTCACCAGTGATGCATTGCATTATTTATGGACAGAGAATCCGGCGGGTAATACACTCAACAATCCTACCCTTAAAAATCCAACAGCAAGGCCATTAGTAACTACTACCTACCATGTTGTTGGTAATATTGGTAAATGTATTGCCGAAGATGATATCACCATTACACCCATACCCTACCCGGCAGCCAATGCAGGTCCCGATAAAACCATTTGTTTTGGTAACTCCGCACAACTGAATGCATCGGGAGGCAGTATTTATTCCTGGAGCCCCGCTGCTTTTTTAACAGCTACAAATATTCCAAACCCGGTATCGGTAAGACCTACCGATAATGTGCGCTACATTGTTACTGTTCGGGATGTATTGGGATGCCCCAAGCCGGTGAAGGATACAGTATTACTTTTTGTTGCAAAAATAAAAGCCAATGCAGGGCCATCAGATACATCCATTGTTTTGGGCCAGCCATTACAGTTAGGTGCATCGGGTGGTACCAATTATTCATGGACACCTACTACCTGGCTGAATGACCCCTTGATACACAATCCCATTGCCCTGCCTCAAAATGATATCAATTATGTGGTAAGGGTAAGTAATGATGTTGGCTGTTTTGACCTTGATACGATACGTGTTCATGTATTCAGGTTCAAACCAGACCTGCTGGTACCAAATGCATTTACACCAAACGGCGATGGGATCAATAATATTTTCAGGCCCATACCCATTGGTATGAAATCGGTAGATATATTCAGGGTGTGGAACCGCTGGGGTCAAATGGTATACTCCGGCACAGGTAACGGTGCCGGTTGGGATGGTACTTTTGGAGGTAAAAAACAGGAAATGGCTACCTATGTCTGGTATGCCGAAGGAGTTGATTATTTGAATAATAAGATCAAGCGAAAAGGATCGGTTGTTTTGATCAGGTAAAAAATATTCCCCAAAGTTTTTTTATTCCCCCCTGAGGCAATTAATTTGCCACAGAGGCGCAGAAGCACGGAATTGAAAATCTATTTTTCTGCGCCTGCCTGCCGGTAGGGAGGTTTCGGTGCCTCTGTGGCAATCATCTTTCTTCGCCGTTGTTCGTCAGGCAACCAACAATGCAGCTAAAGTAACTGAATAAAAAAAAGACCTGTATTCTCCTGTCATTTCGACGATAGGAGAAATCTATTATAATCAGCTGTCTCGTTCCAGCACATGACCGGAGCATGAAGCTTTTTTTATTTGCCCATCATCCATTATTTTGCATGTATGAATAAGATCGTTTTAATAACAGGCGCAACTTCAGGTATAGGAAAAGCCTGTGCCATAAAATTTGCTTCAGCAAAATATAATGTTATCATTACAGGCAGGCGAAATGAAAGATTAACAGCATTACAATCTGAACTCGAAAAAGAATATGGTATTGAAGTGTTGCCCCTTTGTTTTGATGTACAGGACAGGGATGCTGTAACAGCATCACTCTGCAACCTGCCTGAACCCTGGCAAAAAATTGACCTGCTGATTAATAATGCGGGCCTTGCTTTAGGCCGTGATAGTTTTGAAGATGCAGATATGGATGACTGGGAAACTATGCTGAACAGTAATGTGCACGGCCTGCTGTATGTAAGCAAAGCCATCCTGCCTTATATGCTGGCGCAGCAAAAAGGGCATATCATTAATATGGGATCGGTTGCCGGCAAGGAAGTATATGAAAAAGGCAATGTGTATTGTGCCAGTAAATTTGCCGTTGATGCCATTACCAAAGCCATGCGTATAGACCTGCTGAAGAATAATATTAAAGTTACAGGCATTCATCCGGGCGCTGTAGAAACGGAATTTTCACTGGTTCGTTTTAAAGGACAGGAAAAGATCGCTGGCTCTGCATACGATGGTTATACCCCGCTAACCGCCAATGATATAGCCGATACCGTATTTTACTGTGCAACACTCCCTGATCATGTATGTATAAATGACCTGGTGATCACCTGTACACAACAGGCAGGCACCTATTATTTTCATAAAAATGGATAACCCCACAGAAGCTTTATAAAAGCTGCAAATCCTGATGATGGTACAATAATTGCAACGTAAATGCGTTGTATTCCGTAGAATCGTTGTTTTTATCCATATCCATATTTACTTAATAAGCACATGAAAAACCGGTTAGTTTCTCCCTTCATATTAGGTATATTTCTCTTTATGGGATCAAGTGCCGCTTCACAAAATGTTATTCGCCAGCAACCCTGTACATCACCTGAAATATTACAACAAGCCGACAGCCTGAAAGTTTTATTTGCAAAACAGGGCTTTGCAGTAATAAAAGAAGCTTCTATGCAGATGGTAAGTGAATATGAAATGCCCGTCATTGTTCCTTTAACCGAAGGCAGCTGGTACCAGTTCATATTTATTGGTGATATGAGTTCTAAACTTTACGAAGTGAGAATGTACGACTGGAATGAAAAACAGGTGGTTTATCAAAAAAAATATTGGGGCGATGTGGATGGCAATGTGATCAGTTACTCGTACATACCAAAGTTTTCGGAATTTCACATGATCAAACCGGTGCAGGTAAATAAAAAGAAAAAAGAACTATGTGGTTATGTGATGCTGCTTAAAAAAGTTAATTAAACCAGTGCTTGGTTTTACATGTAAAATCCTCCGCTAATCCCGGGGGATTTTTGTTACCCTGCGAGAATGATTTTGTCACAGAGGTTGTCACAGAGGTGACACCTTCTGAAAAGGTGTCACCTCGCTTAAAAAATCCAATTTTGTCTACGGTAAAACCTACATATTATTGCGTCAGCGATATCCTCACCTGTACCCCCGCTCTTGTATTTACAATGGGCGCACTGGATGAAATATATGGATTAACCCTCCGTTGATCAAAATATAATTTAATGTTCACGCGGTTATTCAGGAAATAATCTATCGAAGGTGAAATGGTGATATCCCTGCTACCACCTGTTGCAAAAGTATTATCCTGGTCAAGGCGGCTGTTTGCGGTTACATTATCCCTGATCCTGAAGTCGAGACGGAAATTGATCTCATTTTCCAGTTTTTTTCCATCCCCATTTTTACCAGCCAACCATTTAGGCCATTTGATATTGATAAAGCTCAACGGGTTTTTCATGCCACGTTTGCGATAACCGGCGCCAATTACAAATTCGGTACTGCGTACTTCACTTAACTGGTAATCGATCAGGCTCAAACTAAGCTGGCGTGTTTTGGAATATTCAAACTTGGCCTGTACCTGGTTGGTAAACATCATATCAATTCCAACCAATGGTGAGAACTGTTCGCCAATGCTGATATTTGGTAACAGGAAGTAAGGGATAAAGTTTTTTGAAATAGTATCATAAAAAGAAGGGTATCCATACTGAGACACATCCTGGTACAGCAATGCAGATGTAAATCCATTCATGCTGAGGTTTCCGGTATATCCATGAGACACGTTGAAATTTGTAAATATCTTATCCAGTCCTTTCACACGGCTCAATCCATTGTAATCAAGCTTCCAGTTCAACTTTGGCTTTATACCACGGAAAGGATTTGATTTGATGTTCGGATTATTTTGCCTGATCAGCGAAACTGAATTTGGATCATCACCGGTATATGCAGCAATAAATGCGGGTATCAGTACATCAATGGCATATTTTCCATATCCATAATAATAACCATCTGCGGCTTGCTGCCCGCCACTATACGGATTGGCTTTACCCAGGCGCTCAGATAATATCAACCTGTAATCCTGGAATTTTTTAAAGGTCTCTGAAACACGGTTTGGATCAAATTTGCCAAACAGGGTTTTAAAGGCAATATAAGTAACATCAAAACCGCCACCTGCATACGGATTCAAATGCTTAAAGCTACGGTTAGTATTGCCGGAAGTATCGATATACCTGAAAGTTTCAGTATAGTTTTTGTTGAATGTTTTGCTCATGTTCAACGTGATATTCAGATCACGGATGGGTTCTAACTGGGCCGTCAGGGTCATCCGCTGATCAAAATTCTGCATGAATATGGAATTGAATGTAGTATCCTGCGTGATCAATCCCTTTCGTGCAGCAGCATTCATCCATGCCGTATCCGGTTGCCGGCCAAGGATAAAGTCAACACCCGGCGCCATACTCTTCCAGTTCTGTCCAACATATTTTGTACTGTCGGTATATCCCGGTAAACGGGTATGTGCATTTTCGGATATAGAGAAGCTCACCTGTTTAAGGCTGGTTGCAAATTTGCCCAATGCTTTCATACCATTGCTAACATAAGGCATAGCAGTCTGGTCAACTTTTCTATGTTTCTTAACCACCTTTCTGCCATTCTTCTTGATCACGGTGTCCTTATACTTTGTGATCCTGGCCCGCCATTTTTCCTGGTCGGCTTTGTTACTTGGCACTTCTAATTGCCTGATCCATTTTGATTTTTGGTAGAGGCGGTTAAAGTCAAGCTGTGCAGTAGCTTCAGATTGCTGGCCGTTCTCAATAATATTACCCAGCTCTACTGCCAAACGTGAAGCACCGATCCAGCTGTACGAAGCCTGGTAACGTAGGTTTACAGTTGTCCAGTCGAGTAATGGCAATTTACTGGTTGGTAAGGTATAAGTAAAATTAGCCGTGTGGTTGTAAGTTGTATTTCTTCCACCTTTAAATAAATTTCTCCAAACCGTGTCTTTCTTCGCTTTGGTATCCAAACGGCCTTCGGGCTCGTCGATCCTGGAATTATTAACCGCTACAAAATCAAAGTTTAAAGAACGGGTAATATTCCAGCGATAAATATAATCACGTTGGAAAGTATAGTACTTATCATAGGTTTCGGGAATTGCGTATTTAGATGTTCCGATACTGCGTGGCCTGATGGCACCAAACTGCCGGTTAACATCTGCCCTGAAACTTATCTGTGATGGGATCAAATTAAAATTAAAATCTTTAACCAGGTCGAACCAATGTGTTTTCGATTTTTTGAAAAGTTTTTTGAAGGGCTCAATATACTTTGGTGTAGGTGCAAAATTATAGCCCAGTCCATAGCGGTGCCTGGTTACTTCATTGCTTTCGATCAATGGTGTATGGCTCTTAATTTTCAGGTAAGAATAACTGATATCAAAATTCGAGATATCATATATTTTAGGCTTCTTCGTACTGGTCCTGTTCTTACGAACGTTTGTAAAGTTTACAGAAGTGGTAGATGTATAATCTACCGCATTATTCTTAATAGAATCTTTTTGAGTACCCGAAGCATCTTTCAATTTGTCTTTTAATTTGATGTCCATATCAAACGGATCATACTCTGGTGTACTTACTGCCTGTGAATAGCTGGCAAATACAGGAATTGATAAGGCTGCTTTTTTAGGCAACAATTTTCCCAATTCAAGATTGGCTGATAGATCGAATTGGTAAAAATCATCCCTGAAACGGTCATTGGCCCTTTGCTCCAATGTTCCAAAACCGCTGCTGTGGATATTACCCGACAGGGAAATTGTTCCCAGGTCGGCCAGGTTCATATCTACCCTGCCTAAGGCGGCCCAGCCACCGGTTTCATCAATAGATGACAACCTCAATTCATTTACCCATACTTCACCACAAGCCGTACCTGTTGCTTTGGTATTCTCAACACTTAATAATATACCTCTTATTTCTGCCAGGTTGGGATTACCCATTACAGAGAACATATGCCCGTTGGACTGTAATTGCCTGAAAATTACATCTGGCGGACTGGTAAGGTTCCTGGCTTGTTTTAATTTAACCAGCGATTGCAGATCAAGGTCAAGCGAATTACCCGGTATCCAAAGTGTATCATTATAAGCTGTGGAATTAGGGTCGAATGTTGAAGCGGCATCCAATGGCGTTAAATTCAATGGTATTCTGATCTCGTAATAATTATTTACAAAATCGGTACCCATACGTATCACTGCGGTGAGGTCCTTATCAACAAGCGAAGGCCCGGTTGGACTTTTCTCAGCATGGATATACATGGCCAATTTACGGAACTGGCGCAGGTCTCTATTGGCAAATGTCTGTTGTACCCCCCTTCCATCACCTTTGGCCAGGTTGCAAAATTGTAAACTTAATGCCTGCTCATTTTGCAACAGGTTTACACCGTTATTGCTTAAAGTTTGTACCCTTTCAATTTCAGTTGGCGTACGGTAAGGTAAAGGTGTACGCTTATCGTTCTCTTCAATATTAACTGCACCCTGGTTAAAAGTGGTAATGCCCGGTGGCAATGGTGTGTATCTACCGGTTGTGTCAATTTCGTACTTGAATTTGCGCCATACATTACGGGTTAACTGCAATTCGCCAAAACGCAATACAACACTATCCTCAAAACCGGTCATGAACATCCGTATGAACCTGATTGATTTAAAATCGGGAATATTGCCCACTTTAGCTTTATACTCACTGATAGGAATGCGGAACTGGTACCAGGTTTCCTGGCGTTGATTACCATCTACGGGGTTAATGGTCACTAATTTTTTATCAACAATATAGTTGGTACCCTTGGTCATTTCAGCAGCTGAAGGTGGTTTTATATCAACGATATATTGAAAATATTCTTCCGTTTGATTTAAGGTATTATCCCTGTTCAGGTCCTCAGCATCGGGGTATAAAGTTGCTGCTGAAGAAAAAGTAGAACCGGTTGTAGCAACAGGAGAATTACCTTCAGGATTATTGAATTTTTTATACCGGCCAAGGATACCCAGCCCCTGCTGGTCAAGATCATCGCCACGGTAATAATGATAATTATCATTGGAAGGATCTGCTAAAGCCAGTTGATAAGCCGTTGGGTTTACGATAGCCTGCAATTGTGCAAGATAAGCTGAACGTTTATTTGCTTCAGCCGTATCATCCAAACCGTCAAAACCAATATCCTGGTATTTTCTGTCTTCGGGGTCATTACTGAATGCATTGGTAACCTGGACAGAATTTAAAGGCACCCTGCCCCAGTTTGAATTTTCAGTGGGTGAAGGTGCATTGGGTGTAGGCAAACCGTTTTCATAAAAACGCTTACCGTCTTTTAAAACATCTTCAGAAATATTACCGAGGTTAAAATATAATTTTCCGCCGGTTGAAGAAGGATTTTTTACAAAAGGATCCTGAGCCCAGAATTCAATGAACTCAATATTGGCGGTCTCAAAATCTGGTTGATCAATATTACGCATTAAACCACCCCAACGGGTTTTTGGATTTAGCAGCTTACCATTGGCAGCCACGCTTCCCGCTGTATTATCATAATTATAGGGGCCTTTATCTGTAGGATAATAAGCAAGGTCAAATGTTACAAGCTGGCTTTCGCCAAAGCCTGTGGTCTTTTGCGGAAATATTTCTCTTTGATATACCTGGCGCACCCTGGGATCGCTCAACTCAACACGGTCGTTTCCAAAAGGATTATTAGATCCTT
Source organism: Ferruginibacter sp. (assembly GCA_039919015.1). Classification (GTDB taxonomy): domain Bacteria; phylum Bacteroidota; class Bacteroidia; order Chitinophagales; family Chitinophagaceae; genus Ferruginibacter. Next base: position 3,325 of record JBDSGK010000040.1, on the reverse strand, counting down.
TGTATTGCTGCAATGTAGGTTCTATCTGGTACCATGCAATTCTTGCACGGTTCCTTCCTGCGTTGATATTATCATTTGATGCCGGGCCGTTTCCTTCCGGAAATAAAAGATTTCCAAAATTGTCTGTTGCCCCTTCAGGCACAGATGCCAGGGACCAGCTGATCGGTGGGAACCGGAGATCAAGTCCCGATTGAGTACCATCAAAATCATCAATATTGATAATGCCCCTTGAGCCCTTTCCTATTTGCGGTGCATGGCCGGGTTTTAAATATGCTCCTTCGGCAAATACATTTATGGTAGATGGTGCCGTTGTTTTATAGAATGGTAATTTGTCTAAAAGTTTGGTAAGCCTTGGAATATCTTTTCTATAATTCACGTCCAGCCCATACATAGAATTGCGGATGGGTTCGTTGGTGCCTCCTGTACTGCTGTTATCATAACTTACTTTACTGAAGAAAGGCCTTTCACTCAGTCTTACTATGGTTCCTCCAAAAGACAATTGTTCTTTAACCGTATTTTTAGCCATATAATCCCAACGCAGCGCCATATAACTTCGCTGCTGTAATCCAAATGAGGCATTGTTCTCATAATTTACCTGCACCGGTATCCCCGAATTGATGATGGCTGAGTTGGTGATCTTAATGGTTCCCAGGTCGTAATTGATATCATAATCAATTCCTTCTATCAATACCCTGCCGCCTGCTGATACGGTTACAGAACCACGTGGGATATTATACCCAATGCTGATATCTGCCGAGCCGGATATTTTTGCCGAGCCTTTTAATACAAAGCGGTTAAGATTAGGAAACTGTTGTGCTACTGCTTTTATGGAATCGTACAGGGCATAAAAGAGACTGTCTTTTATGGCCGGGAGATTGGGATTAATATATATGCCTTTTGCAAGGTCACGCCCAAAAGGTTCCAGTACCGGGAACATGACCCGGCTGTATTGCGAGTAAACCGTAAATCCTTCCACATAGTCAAATACACCATCTGGTTGTGGATCGAGCTGGTTATTTAAACGGTCGAGGTTGATCAGGGAAATGATAGGGAAGCCCTGGTTCTTATCGCCGAAAGGCACATAACGTTTCCATCCGAGGCCCGGCTCCTGGTATAAAACATCCAGTTTAAAATCTGCCGGTGTTAAAGTACCATAACCTATGGCATACACATTTTTCATCATCAGGTCCCAGATAGGTAGATTTGGACGCTGCGATGTTGCTTTTAATAATTTTAAGAATAATATCCTTTGTGTGGCTAAAGTACTATCCGGAGGCAGGTCCTGCGAAAATTCACCTACCTGGTAAATTTTTCCGTTATAAGAATATTGATAAGCAACCGCCAACACTTCGTCTGTTTGCAGCGGCTGACTTAAGGAAATAAAACCAACCTGCCTGTTAAAAATATATTGAGATGAATCTAATTTTCGGGCAAACGTTTTTTCAAAATCCTGGATAGGCACTAAGCCCGCAGTAATTAAATTTTGAAAAACTGCTGACGCATTTCTGTTACCCGGGTTGGCAATAATATTGGGATAAAGATTAGTGGTTCCATTGGTTGGGATCGGTGCAGGAGACGTTCCTGTTTCACCTAAGTTTGCCAAACCCACCACATCCCTTGTTTCGGTTGTTGTACCGTTTTTATTGGTAACCCAAACCTCCAGTCTTAATATTTGAATGGGTGCTGTAATAGCCGGTAATTTGCTCATTACCTTATTGTAATTCTCATAAAAGTACTGGCCCAGTAAAAAATGCCTGTTCTCTTCATATTCATCTGCCTTTATTTCAAATAACTGCGATGCAGTTCCTCCCGCCAGGTTAGCAGACTGGCGCTGAGACTTTTGATTGGCAATAACTCCGGTAACAAATAATTTACCAAATTGCACGGTTGTTTTTAGTCCAAACAACTGCTGTGCACCGGGTATTAAAGTACTGCGTGAAGGAAAAGAAACATTACCCAGCTCAAAGCGTTTAACGATCTCATCATCCAGGCCGGTATAATCAAGTTTTAACTGATTATCCTGTCCAAAGTTGGCTAATGTATTGTAGTTGATCGGGAATTTTAATTTGCCGCCAATATCGGCATTTACATTTACCTGGGCATTCATATCAAAATCAAAGCCGCCATTCTTTCGGGCCCGTTCAGGCAGGGTTGGATTTTTAATATTCTGGCCCTGGTAACCTGCTGTCAGGTCCACATTTCCCTGGGGTGTAATATTTATTTTTCCATTACCAAACAGGCGGTTAAATAGATTGTCGTACAGGGATAGTTTTGGCTTTACCGGTCGGTTAAGGATACTGAGTGTATTGGAGCGTTTTTGAAAATAGGCAACCTCGGCCTGTCGCCCACGTATTTGCCAGTATTCTTCAAAACTGTATGTGGTAGTTGTACGGTAATATTTACTGCCGATCTTTTCATACACCACGTAACGGCGGGTCTTGGGATCATACACAACCGAATCCTTAATATTGGAAGGGTTCTTCAGATCTAATGTCCTTTTGTTTTCGCTGGAAAGGAAATCCCCTCTACGGTCTCTGATAGGATAATGTAAGCTATCCCTGTAATTGGGAACAATAGTATCACCTGTACTTATAAGGGTGGGGTAATGATACGGTTTTGCAGTTACAGCATTTGGATACAGTGCACAAAGCACCACCGCCAATACCATACAGCCAATCAGTCTTGAGTTTTTTAATCTAATAAGCAACATCCGGTAAATCAATTAACGTAGCGTTTTTTCAAATGGCTTTTAGGGCTTTTTTAATTAAGTCTTCCAATTGTGTTACGGTTGGTTCGGCACGGATAATTTTTTGGATAGAATTTTCAGCTTGCGCTCTTGAAATTCCCAAGGCAGTCAAAGCATTTAACGCATCCTGTTCCAAACTATTGCCCAGGTGTATGGAAAGGTTTGCATCTGATGATTGCTTGCCCATTTTATCTTTTAATTCTAAAACCAGCCTCTCGGCAGTCTTTTTTCCTATTCCTTTGACACTCTCCAGCAGCTTAATGTTGCTTTGCAATATTGCCAAACTCACTTCTTCCGGTCTTAGCGAAGACAACATCATCCTCGCAGTGGCTGCTCCTACTCCTGAAACCCCTGTTAATAGGACAAACATATCTTTTTCCTGCTTATCAAAAAAACCAAATAAGATATGAGCATCTTCTTTAACCTGAAGATGGGTAAATAGCTTGCCCTGCTCCAGGTTTTGTATGTGCGAATATGTATTCAGGCTGATATTTACTTCATACCCAACACCATTAACATCAATATAAACCTGTGCCGGGCTTTTATACGTAAACTTTCCTTGCAAATATGCGTACATGA
>JBDSGK010000039.1:0-10601 GCA_039919015.1 Ferruginibacter sp. | reverse complement strand
CATTGAACATTGAAAATTTATATGAATTTCAAATTAGAAATAATAGGTTTTAATATTGAAAGCTGCCTCCTTGCCCAGGCTGCCGGTGCTGATCGTATCGAGTTATGCGATAACCCCGGCGACGGCGGCACTACACCTTCTTACGGTTTTATAAAAAAAGCCAGGGAAGTTTTACATATTGAATTGTATGCCATGATACGGCCCCGGGGCGGAGATTTTTATTATACAGATGAAGAGTTTGAGATCATGAAAACCGATGTGAAGACATGCAAACAATTGGGTTGTGATGGCGTGGTGATCGGCATGTTAAACCAGGATGGCACTGTAGATAAAGATCGTTGCAAAAAATTAGTTGAACTGGCCTACCCCATGGGTGTTACTTATCAACGGGCATTTGACAGGGTTAAAGATCCCTTTACAGCACTGGAAGACATTATTGAAACAGGTTGCGAAAGGATTTTGACCAGCGGACTTGTGCCCAGTTGTTTTGATGGTGCTCCGTTGATAGCACAATTGATCAAACAGGCAGATGAAAGGATCATTATTATGCCCGGAAGCATGCTACGATCAACCAATGTGGCTGATGTTGCAAAAATTACCGGTGCCACGGAATTTCATACATCGGCAAGAGTTAATATCGACAGTACGATGCATTATACTAATAAAGCAATGAAAGAAAATTTGCAAACAGTTTTGGTTGATGAAGAAGAAGTAAAGAGAATTATCAAATCGCTTTCAGGGCAATAAAAAATGTAATTTTCAAGCTTAAGCTTCCAGCACTGTCATGCTGAGGCACGAAGCATCTCTGTTTTATTAAATATAGCCTGTATGAAAATAAATGACCGGCTATATTATGTATACATACTTGCTAATAAAGCAAAAACAGTTTTATATACTGGAATGACCAATGACCTTGAACAAAGACTTGTTGAACATTACATAGACAGGATAGAGAAAAAGACATTTACCGGTAAATACAATTGCCATTTTTTACTTTTTTATGAAAACTATCAATATGTAAATGATGCTATTGCCAGGGAGAAAGAAATAAAAGGATGGTTGAGAATAAAGAAAATTAACCTCATTACTAGCTTTAACCCAGACTGGAAATTTTTAAATGATGAACTATTGGGTGAATGGCCTCCAAAAGAAGTTTATCATCGAAAAAATGATTAGTGAGATGCTTCGTACCTCAGCATGACAGGACAAGCAGTTTACTTCAAAACAATCAGATTTATATGAATAAACTGTTATTCTTCATATTCATTTTGCTAAATGTCCAGATAACATCTGCCCAAAACATTTCCATCGAATTAAACAAAAACTGGCAATTCAAAAATCAAAAAGAAAATAAATGGTATAAAGCAACAGTGCCAGGCACGGTGCATACCGACCTGCTTGCCAACAAACTTATACCTGACCCTTTTTACAGAGATAATGAAAGCAAACTGCAATGGATCGATAAAGCGGATTGGGAGTATAAAACTGTTTTTAATGTTGATGCAAAAACTTTTGGCAAGAAAGGTATTGAACTGGTTTTTGACGGGTTGGATACTTATGCGGATGTGTACCTGAATGGTAAATTAATTTTACAGGCCAATAATATGTTCCGTGGCTGGACTATAAATGTAAAGGCATTTGTCAAAAGAACAAACAACGAATTGTTGATCAAATTTTCATCAGCACAAAATAAAGTGGACAGTATTGCCAAATCAAAGCTACCATTGGTATTACCGGATAACAACCGGGTATATGTTCGTAAAGCACAGTTTCAGTTTGGCTGGGATTGGGGGCCCAAATTTGTGGGTTGTGGAATATGGAAGAAAATAAACCTTAAAGCCAGTGATAGATCATTTGCTGAAAATTATGATCCAATCAAAATCACCACACTAGTCCAGCAGAAAGATTCCCTTGGCACTTCATTTTATTTTGTAAAAGACGGCAAACCCATTTACGCCAAAGGAGCCAACTGGATACCGGGTGATGTTTTTTTACCGAGGCTTACAAAAAAAGATTACCGGAAAATGTTGTTAAGCGCCAAAGATGCAAACATGAATATGCTCCGTGTCTGGGGAGGTGGTGTATATGAGTCGGATGATTTTTATGATCTCTGCGACTCACTGGGCATCATGGTTTGGCAGGATTTTATGTTTGCCGGTGGTATGTATCCCGGCGATGAGGCTTTTATGACCAATGTGCGGGAAGAAGTTAAATATCAAATTAGAAGATTAAGACATCACCCCTCCATTGTATTGTGGTGCGGTAATAACGAAGTGGAAGAAGCATGGAAGAACTGGGGATGGCAAGATCAATTCAATTTACACGGAGCGGATTCTTCAAAAGTATGGTACGATTATAAACGACTGTTCCAGGACAGCCTTAAAAAATGGGTTGATGAATTTGATGGTATGCGTCCTTATATTTCAACATCTCCAAAAAATGGTTGGGGACATAAGGAAAGTTTTACCGAAGGCGACAGCCATTACTGGGGTGTTTGGTGGGGACTGGAAGACTGGGAAGCTTTTGAAAATAAAACAGGAAGATTTGTAAGTGAATATGGCATGCAGTCCATGCCCAACTGGAATACCATCAAAAGCTTTACAGATCCTTCAGACAGGTTTGTTCAATCACCGGTCATCCAGTCACACCAAAAAGCAAGTGATGGTTTTAAAAAACTGAACCATTATCTAACACGTTATTTTATTGACTCCGTAAGGCTTAGTAAGCTTTCGCTGGAAGATTATACTTATCTATCCCAATGCATGCAATATTATATTTTAAAGAACAGCATTGCCGTGCACCGCAGTAAATACCCTGCAAATATGGGCACTTTATTATGGCAGTTGAATGATTGCTGGCCCGTTACCAGCTGGAGCATTACAGATTACAGCAGGCAGCCAAAGGGAGCATGGTATGCTGTTAAGGAAGCGTACAGGGATGATGTGATGCCTGTTAAGGAATCAATTTATCCAAAAGAGTTAGAATTGCAGAAACCTATATTTACTTTTGCACCTATGGGAGAAAGTGATTTTACAATCACGAGTAATGTTGATGCTGCTTATGTATACCTGTACCTTGAAACCGGAATATTTAACGTTAATAATAATTATTTCAATTTAAAAGCAGGTGAACCAAAGAGGCTGAAATTACTTGGTCGATATTTCAGTATGCAGGGAGTACCCAGGATCAAAATAAAATCACTCTATGATATTTTAAATGTACAATAAAGAACAATTGCACAAAACAAGCCTTTGTGCTCTTTGCGAAAAATTTTGCGTTCTTTGCGGTTAAGTTTTACCGCAAAGAACGCAAAGGGATGACCGCAAAGACGGTAAATATAAGCATCAAAGCACTATTGAATATTTATGAAAAGAATATTTTTTCTCATATTCCTCTTGAGCAGTTTAAGTGCATCTGCACAACAAAAACACAGTTTCGCTTTAAGCAAGACCGATTTCCTGCTCGATGCCAAACCCTTCCAGATCATCAGCGGAGAAGTACACCCGGCAAGGATCCCAAAGGAATACTGGCGGCATCGCATTCAAATGGTGAAAGCGATGGGTTGCAATACCATTGCTGCTTATATTTTCTGGAACTATCATGAACAGAAAGAAGGCGTATTTGATTTTAAGACAGGGAACAGGGATATGGCTGAATTCATCAGGATCTGTCAGCAGGAAGGCATGTGGGTATTGCTTAGGCCCGGTCCCTATGTTTGTGCCGAATGGGATTTTGGCGGGCTTCCTCCCTACCTGCTCAAATATCCTGATATAAAAATACGTTGCATGGATCCCAGGTACATGAAAGCAACAGAAAGCTATATTCAGCAATTGGCAAAGCAGGTGGTTTCTTTACAATGTATCAATGGCGGTCCGATATTAATGGTGCAGATAGAAAATGAATACGGCAGTTATGGTAATGACAAAAATTATTTAGAAGCATTAAGAACTGCCTGGTTGAAGAACGGAATAAAAGTTCCCTTCTATACTGCCGACGGTCCTACTGCTTTTATGTTAGAAGCTGGTCATATCAAAGGCACAGCCATTGGATTGGACAGCGGTAGTAGCGATGCCGATTTTGCACAGGCTTCTAAAAGTGATCCCGATGTTCCTGCATTCAGCAGCGAAACATATCCCGGCTGGCTTACACATTGGGGAGAAAGATGGCAGCGGCCCGATACCAATGATCTTAAAAAAGAAGTTGAATATTTACTTAAAAATAAAAGATCATTTAATTTGTATGTAATTCATGGCGGCACTAATTTTGGATTTACTGCAGGCGCCAATGCCTTCTCTCCCACTCAATACCAGCCTGATATCACCAGTTATGATTATGATGCACCTATCAACGAGCAGGGGTTGCCAACAGCAAAATATATGATGCTGCGAAATTTAATTTCAAAATATACAAATATTAAACCCTCCCAAATACCCAAGGCCATTCCAACGATCAGCATTCCGTCAATTGAGATGAAATACATGACAACGATCTGGGATCATTTGCCGGAACCGCTCTTATCGGCCCAGCCAAAACCCATGGAATATTTTGATCAGAACCAGGGACTGATACTTTACCGGACAAAATTGATTGGCCATCACAGTGGTAAATTACAAATATGGGAACCGCATGATTATGCGTTGGTTTTTGTGAATGGAAAATTTATTGATACGGTTCACCGGGATGGCGGCAACTGGACCGTTGATCTTGCAAAGACTGAAACAGATAATCCGGTACTGGATATTTTAGTGGAAGGCATGGGGCATATCAATTTTGCACAATTTATGATCGATCGTAAAGGCATTACCGACAGGGTAATATTGAATGGAATGACATTGATGAATTGGGAAATTTTTTCTTTGCCGATGGATGATATTCGTCAGGCTACTACTCGTCAGGCCACTAATCATACTGCAATAAAAAATAATACCTCATTTAGTGGCCAGACGAGTAACGGCATTTTCTTTAAAGGAGTATTTTCATTATCGCAAACAAGTGACACTTATTTTGACCTAAGCAGTTATTCCAAAGGAATGGTTTATATAAACGGCCATAACCTTGGCCGCCATTGGAACATAGGGCCACAGCAAAGATTGTATTGCCCGGCTTCCTGGCTTAAAAAAGGCAACAATGAAATAATTATTTTTGATCTGCATCAAACAGAAGCAAAGCCTATATTAGCATTTAAAACTCCTGAATAACATGAAAAGAATATTGTTACTGTTATTTCTATTCTCCGGAAATTCAGCATTTTCTCAAACAGCTGAAAATATCATCATCATCACAACAGATGGTTTCCGGTGGCAGGAATTGTTTATGGGTATGGACAGCGCCATTGCCAACAATAAAAAATTCAACCAGGATGACAGCGCTGTGATCTTTAAAAAATATTGGGCGGATGACCCGTTAGAAAGAAGAAAGAAAATAATGCCCTTCTTATGGAGCACCATTGAAAAGAACGGCCAGGTGTATGGCAACAGGAACTATGGCAATAAAATAGATAATGCAAATCCATATTTTTTCTCGTACCCGGGTTACAATGAAATTTTTACCGGCTATCCCGATACATTGATCAACAGCAATTCTTTTGCGCCTAATCCCCATACAACGTTGTTGGAATTTTTAAACAGGCAACCGAAATATAAAAACAAAGTGGCTGCTTTTGGTGCATGGGATGCATTTGACAGGATACTAAACGAGGAACGTGGAAAATTTCCGGTGTATTCAGCTTTTGACCTGTTTGGAGGGAAGAACCCGACTGCAACAGAAAAAACGATCAACGCACTGGCACAGGATTCGTACAAACCATTTGGAGAAGAAGAAGTGCTGGATGTGTTTACCCATTACGGAGCTATGAATTATTTACAAACTAAAAAACCAAAAGTGCTATATATATCTTATGGCGAAACCGATGAATGGGCGCACAGCGGGCATTACAAAGATTATTTGAATGCTGCCAACATGGTTGATAAATGGATACAGGATATCTGGAATTATCTGCAATCAGATCCGTTCTATAAAAACAAGACCGCCATTTTTATTACCACAGATCATGGCCGCGGTGATGCCATAAAAAATGAATGGACGAGCCATAACAATAAAATAAAAGATTCTTACCAAATATGGATGGCTGCTATGGGGCCGGGAATTAAGGCTAAAGGAGAAGTGAAGTCTCCGCAGCAATTGTATCAAAAACAATTTGCGCAAACAATGGCTGCCATACTGGGATTGACATTTACTGCTGAACACCCGGTTGGAGAGAAGATTGAACTTAATAAAGATTAAATGGGTCGGGACGCTTTAAGCGTCCCGACTCACTAAAGTAGTTGCAACTGCTGTAATAATATAATTTGGTTGCCAGCCCGGACAAAATTATGCCCTTCATATTTTGCATCGTAATAAGCATCATCATTAAGGTGGTCGGTTAAAAAACGTATGGCCTGCATATAGATCATAAAAAATCCTGCATAATGAAAATATTGCTGTTCCTTTTCACTTAGCTCCCCGCCCATTTCTGAAAGATAGCCGTTTACAATAGCCTCGTAAAATTCCTTACGCACCATGATCTTTGAATAATCTTTTTCTTCCTCACTCACCGGGCACAAATAGGTACGTATCATATCTCCCACATCACTTATAAAATAGCCGGGCATAACCGTATCGAGGTCAATTACACAAAGCCCTTTACCGGCTTGATCGAATAATACATTGCTGATCTTGGTATCATGGTGGGTACATCTTATTTTCAGATCTTTTTTGCAGTGCTCATATTGATCAACTATTGTTCTATTTTGTTTGACGACTTCGATCAGATCTTTAGACTGTTCAATCCTCTCTTTGTTCCCGGTCTCCAAAGCGTTCTCAAATTGTTGATAACGCAGCGTAAGATTATGAAAATCGGGCAGCGTTATTTTTAATTTATAAGCATCAACAGCAGATAGCAATTTTGTGAATTTTCCAAATTGCTTAGCTGCTTCATAAGCCTGTTGCGGTTTTTCAACCACATCAACAGTGTGAGAATTTTCAATAAAAGGAAACATTCTATAATAACACTCACCACCCCATGTAACAAAATCATCACCCCAAATACTTTTACAGGGTATTGTAAATAAATAATCAGGAAAATTCTTTTCCAGGTATGAACCAATAAACCTGATGTTATATAAAATATCTTCGGGTTGCTTAAAAACCTCTGTGTTCATTCTCTGGAGAATGTATTTAGGTCCGCTGCCACTTTTACTTTCAACCATCCAGGTGGAATTGATCAACCCATTACCAAAAGGCCGGGCATTCAACCAATAATCACCTGTCAAACCAAATTGAAATAGAATTTCCTTCATAACTGCTAAATTCGTGTAATTAGTGTAATTCGCATAATTCGTGAACTTAAGAGAAGAAATTTTAAAAGAACATTCCAAAGCACAATGTACAAAAATTGTGAACTGGGTAGGCGCTGATCAAAAACGCTTTGATGCGTTGTTTGATTTATTTCTGAATGAAGAATACAGGATTGTACAAAGAGCATCATGGGCCGTAAGTAATTGTGTAATGGCTCATCCGGGATTCATACATAAACACTGGCTAAAGCTTATCAACAACCTGAAAAAACCTGGACTTCATGATGCTGTTAAACGAAACAGTATACGTTTAATGCAGGATATAGAAATACCCGAAAAATATCATGGGCAGGTCATGAACACCTGTTTTGAATACATGGAATCCCCAACGGAGACGCTCGCTGTAAAAGTTTTTTCCATGAGCGTATTGGGTAAACTTGCAAAAAAATATCCTGAGATCAAGACAGAATTAAAATTATTGATCGAAGATCAACTGCCACACCAGACTGCAGGTTTTAAAAGTAGGGGAAAGAAAATATTACAGCAACTGCAAAAATTATAGCCTTCTTTTTTTCAGAACGGCTATATCAGAGCCCTCGGCGACAAAAACAGAATCAGGCTTAGCTGTTGTCAGTTCTGAAAACGTCTCACCATACAAAGCCCTGAAATCACATGCTATCAAATAATTCTTTACCGGGTATATTTTCCAGGCTGGATGTTGTACCTGGTATTCAAAAGTTGTGGTATCATTATATTTGGAGTAACCCCAATAATGCTCAGCTATAAATTCTTCCCCGCTTCCAGGAGCCATAGGCTGTGCTGTTTTATCAACGGTAGCTTCTATTCTGTTCCAGTTACCCGCATGTTTCCAATGATAGCTTACCGTCATTTCATTCCCGCTTTCAGTTATCCTATTCTTCATCCTTTTGGTAGCATATTGCTCATGATAAAGGGTATTGGCAACAAAACTGATCGCCGGTTTTGGTACGATCTCTTTTATAAAGACTGTTCCCCTTTTCCATTCGCCGTTATCATTATGCTTTACATAAAAACGTAGGTTCACTTCTTCAAAATTTATATGAAAAGGAATTTTTAATCCCATGATCCTTGTATTCATGAACATAAAACCAACAAGGCTGACATAAATTTTGCCGTTAAAAATATCAAGCGCTGTTTTATGAGGTAGGTAAGGCGTAAGCAAAGAAGCATCAACAATATAATTCGCCATGATCAGGCGCTCCCATGCTGCTGTTAAAAACGGAGAAGGCATATTTGAACAATGGTTTTAAAAATTAAGCGGGTTATTTTTCTGTTGGTCAGATTCTTTGAATATCAATCTCAGGTTCTGGTCGTACGTAAAATAATTGTACAGCCAGTTACTAAAAACGAAGAACCTGTTCTTTACGCCCAGTATCAGCATCAGGTGAAGTCCCATCCAGATCATCCAGGCTAAAAACCCTCCAAAATGAAGTTTAGGTTTTGGCATATCTACTACTGCCAGATTTCTACCCACTGTTGCCATGCTGCCTTTATCATTGTACACAAATTCTTCCAATGCGAGTTTATTGCTTTTCATTTCTATACTGCGTAAATTATTAGCCAGCATATCGGCCATTTGCATAGCAACAGGTGCTACCTGCGGATGGCCATTGAGCCAGGCCGGTTCTTCCATATAGGCTACATCACCAATTGCAAAAATATTATCAGTTCCCATTACTTTACATTGCCTGTCCGTTTTAATGCGGTTACCTTTTGCTATTAAATTTTTATCCATCCCCTCGGGAACATTACCTTTAATACCTGCGGCCCAGATCACTATTTTAGTATTGATGGTCTCTCCATTTTGTAAAGTAATTTTTTCACCATCATAATCTTTCAGCAAGGTATTGGTAAGAACTGTCACACCCATTTTTTCCAGGTATTTTCTCGACTGTTCACTGCTTTTATCACTCATGTTGGCCAATGTTTTATTGCCACCTTCAAGTAAAAAGATCTTCATCCTGGTAAAATCCAGTTCGGGATAATCTTTTGGCAATACATATTTTTTCATATCGGCAATGGCGCCGCTTAGCTCCACTCCTGTTGGTCCGCCACCCACCACCACAATATTCATTAAATGCTGTATGGCCTGTTCGTCTTTGATATTGATGGCTGTTTCAAAATTCTGCAAAAGCCTGTAGCGCAACTGCAATGCTTCCAGCGTGCTCTTCATCGGCAATGCATGGTCCATTAAATTTTGATTACCGAAAAAATTGGTGTCAGCGCCGGTGGCAATCACCAATGCATCATAATCAAACTCACCAATATTTGTAACCACTCTATTTTGTGCCGAAATGATCTGTGTTACCTGTGCTATCCTGAACCGGATATTTTTACTGTTATGAAAAACTTTGCGCAGCGGGAAAGAAATATTGCTGGCATCTAATCCGGCAGTAGCTACCTGGTAAAACAAAGGCTGGAACTGGTGAAAATTGAATTTATCGATCAGGGTAATATCAAAACCCGGTCTGTTGCTTAGTTTGCGGGCCAGCCTTAAACCCCCAAAACCACCGCCAATTATAATGAGTTTCATCTTGTAGAATTTCAACACAAAGGTATGTTATTTTCAATAATTTTTGAAACTTTAATAAACTATACCCAATACTTTCAATAAAAAAGAGCTACCCTTTCATTCAGGCAGCTCTTTATATTTCACCCATTTCACCAAGAGAAATTATTGTATCACCACTCTGCACATGGTTAACCGGTTACCGTTAAGGTCACCTATCTCAACCCAATACAAACCTTTTCCATAAGCTCTCATGTCAACATCCATTCTGTCGTATGGTCTTCCAATGCTGTAGAGTTTTGTAAATACCCTGTCGCCTTTGGCATCATAAACAGTTAATGTTCTTGGCAGGATGTTATTTGCTACACTATGGTACCTGACCTGGAACATACCACTGGTTGGGTTAGGATAGATGAAGCATTTAGCACTTACAGAATCTTTAATGGTTATTATATTGGATAGATTGGTACAGCCGTTAACGTCCTGAACCCTTAATTGATAATCACCCAAACCATCAATATCTACACTCAGCGTACCTGTTGAACCACCCGGAACAGCAACCCCGTTACGTAACCAGGTATAAATGGCTGCAGCATTAGGCGATACTGTTGAGGTCAGTGTAGCGATTAAACCAGGTAACAGGGTTGTGCGGTCTGCACTGATCACAATGGTTGGTAACGGATTCACTGTTAACCTTACTCCATTTGATGTTGCCGCTG
>JBDSGK010000038.1:0-3255 GCA_039919015.1 Ferruginibacter sp. | reverse complement strand
TCTTATATTCATTTTTGCTAATGATTTAGGATGAGGTTAACAAATAGTTTTAATTATTGGGCTTAATTTGCCGCACGTTATAAAAACCAATTGATGCAGAGGATCTACAAAGGAATTTTTATTATTGTCAGTTTACTATTCAGCAGCCAGTTCGTAATGGCCCAGGTCGACTCTGTACCAGTATCTATTAACCCTGAATTAGAAGGGATATTCACCTCCAAAATACCTAAGGAATATACCATTGCAGAAATAACAGTGACCGGAACAAGGGCATTTGATGCCAACCTGATCATTTCTATATCCGGCCTGGCCGTAGGCGATAAAGTCATCATACCCGGTACAGATGTTTTTGGAAAAGCCATTGCCAAATTATGGCGTCAAAGCCTCATTTCTGATGTAGAGATATATTTTACCAAATTGGTAGGCAGGGATCTGTCTGTGGAGTTTGTCATAACAGAAAGGCCCCGGTTAGCCAGCTTTAAATTTGAAGGCATAAAAAAAGGCGAAAGAGATGATCTTGAACCTAAAGTGGCATTGGCAAAAGACAGGGTGGTAACAGAAAATATGAAACTGAGTGCCATTGAAGCCATTCGCAAATATTATTACGGCAAAGGTTATCGTAATGTTGATATACAATTAAAGGAAGAGCCGGTTGCGGCATCAAACAACGCTGTTGCCATAACTTTCATTATTAAAAAGGGAAGTAAAGTAAGAGTTAACTCCATCAATTTTAGCGGTAATGAAAATATTGCCAGTCAGAAGCTAAAAAAACAAATGAAGGGTACCAAGGAAATGAACCGTATTACCCTTTTTCCTGTCGTGGTAAAAAATCCTTTTGGTGATACGGTTTCCAGGCCTCCATTTAAGGATTATATTAAGGATGTTGGATTCATGTCTATTACCAAAACAAGAGATTATGTTGATCCTTATTTCAGGATAAGAGGTTTTAGCGGGGCAAAATTCAGTGAAACAAAATATATCGATGATAAAGAGAGTGTTTTAAATTATTATAATTCCCAGGGTTACCGCAATGCTGTTATCTTAAAGGATACTCCAATTTTGGATGAGCGTAATAACATTAATCTCTTTATACAGGTAAATGAAGGAAGGCAGTTTTATTTTGGAGATATAGTTTGGCGTGGAAATACAAAATACGCTGATTCCATACTCAATACAATTTTAGGTATCCAGAAAGGTGATGTTTATAATTTAGATATATTGAACAAACGACTTGGTAAACAACTTACTGCTGATGGGGCGGATGTTGGAAGTTTGTATATGGATGATGGTTATTTGTTCTTCCAGGTTGATGCTGTTGAAACTGCCGTGTACAACGATACCATTGATTTTGAATTACGGATGCGGGAAGGACCACAGGCTGTTTACGGTAACATCACCATATCGGGAAACAAAAAAACAAAAGATTACGTAATACGCAGAGAGCTAAGAACCATACCCGGTGAGAAATTCAGCCGACAGGACATTATCCGTACACAACGTGAACTTGGCCAGCTTGGTTTTATTGATGCAGAAAAGATCAATCCACAGGTTGTGCCTAATGCAGAGAACGGAACCGTTGATATTAACTGGGGCATTGAAGAAAAATCAGGCGACCAGCTTGAGCTCTCCGCAGGTTTTGGGGGGGGCATAGGCTTAACAGGAACTTTGGGTGTATCGTTTAATAATTTTTCTATAAAAAATATTACCAAAAGATCTACCTGGGATCCATTACCATCGGGTGACGGACAGAAGCTGAGTGCCAGGATACAATCCAATGGTAAAGCATTCCGCTCGTATAATTTCTCTTTTACCGAACCCTGGTTAGGAGGTAAGAAGCGTAATTCATTTACTGTGGGATATTCCAATACCAAGTATGCAAATGCGTATGATACAATCACCGGGGCTTACTGTAAATCCTGTGGTAATAATTCATATGTAAAAACTTCAAGCATTAATATTTCATTAGGTAAGCAGTTAAAATGGCCCGATGACTTTTTTAATTTAATTTATTCTTTGAATGTTCAACGTTATAAATTAAAGGATTACAAACTGTTTGGTAATACGGAGGAATTAAAAAATGTTACTTCTACTAATGTTAGTTTAAAAATTGCCCTGGTTCGAAATTCAGCCGGTCCAAATCCTATATTCCCCACAGGAGGATCTAATTTTTTACTGAGTGGGCAATTCACGCTCCCTTATTCACTAATGGGTATTACTTCAGCTTCGGACAACAGCTACAAACTGCCCGAATTTCATAAGTGGCGTATGAATGCCGAATGGTATGTGCCTATCGGTATGGGAAAAGGAGAGGATAAGAATAAACAATTCATTTTAAAAATTGCCGCTAAGTATGGTTTGATCGGAAGGTATAATAAGAGCCTGCAAATTACTCCATTCGAACGTTTTCAATTGGGAGATGCCGGCCTGAGTAATAATTTTGCCCTGCTGGGATATGATATTATTGCCCACCGTGGATACCCGGTATATGATAAATCAGACCCAAGAATAAACCCGGACGGTACCACACCCTCGCAGTTTTTTACTATTTTTAATAAGTACACTATGGAACTGCGCTATCCGTTCAGTACCAGTGCAGGAAGTACTATTTACGGATTGGCATTCTTTGAAGCAGCAAATGGCTGGTATGATTTTAAAAGCTATAATCCTTTCAAACTGCGCCGTTCTGCAGGTGTTGGGTTAAGGTTCTTCCTGCCTATGTTTGGGTTGTTAGGGTTTGATTACGGATTTGGTTTTGACAGGTATACCAACACCAGTGGATTCAAAGGTGCTGCCAAGTTCACATTTATGTTAGGCCAGGAACCCGAATAAATACACGCTATTCGTTTATTTCTAAAAAAATAAAAATGAAAAAACTCCTAATTCTTGCTACCTGCTTCCTGCTGCTTGCAGCTGGCACAAATGCACAGCGCTATGCCATTATTGATTCTAAATATATTTTAGACAAATTACCCGAATACAAAGAGGCTCAAAAACTGCTTGACCAGTTCAGCGAACAGTGGCAGCAGGAAGTGGATCAAAAACAGGCTTTAATGGATAAAATGTATAAAGATTATGATGCTGAACAGGTTATGTTGAGTGATGTACTCAAAAAGAAAAGAGAGGATGAATTATACAACAAAGAGAAAGAATTGCGTGACCTCCAGAAAAAACGCTTTGGTTTTGAAGGAGATCTGTTTAAAAAAAGGCAGGAGCTTATAAAACCAATACAGGACAGGGTTTACAATGCAGTTCAAA
>JBDSGK010000037.1:0-33645 GCA_039919015.1 Ferruginibacter sp. | reverse complement strand
CGCCGTCGCCGGGGTTATCGCATAACTCGATACGATCAGCACCGGCAGCCTGGGCAAGGAGGCAGCTTTCAATATTAAAACCTATTATTTCTAATTTGAAATTCATATAAATTTTCAATGTTCAATGCTCAATTTTCAATGGGGCTCACGTTGAATATTGAAAATTGAGCATTGATCATTGAGTATTTCTTAGATGAGAAATTTTGATTCATGAACTTTATTTTCATTATTACTCTTCACACTATACACAAAACCCTTCTGAATAGCATAAGCACCATACTGCCCTTTTTTATTCAGGGCAATAAAACCAACCTGCAAGGTCCTTGCTTTTACTTTATCCCTGTTCACGATCCGCTGCACTGCTTTTTTACAGGCCATTTCCGGTGAGTATCCCTGTCGCATGAATTCCACCACCAGGTGCGTTCCGCAAATACGGATCACTTCTTCGCCGGTACCACTGCTGGTTGCTGCACCCACTTCATTATCTACAAATAAACCGGCACCAATAATGGGCGAGTCGCCCACACGGCCGTGTAATTTAAATGCCATGCCGCTTGTAGTTACTGCACCCGATAAATTTCCTGTAGAATCAAGGGCAATCAAACCCATGGTATCATGATTGACTGTACCGTCATCAAAAAAATTTGGTGCAAAAGGGCCGTTCTGTTTTTTGCCTTCCTTTCCGGTAGGCAGGTTCTCAATATTGATCACGGGTTTGTATTCACTTTTTTTCAACCATTCATCATATGCTTTTTGTGCAGATTCAGATAACTTGCCGCTTTCCAGGGGAAACCCGTTCTCAAGCGCAAACTGTTGTGCACCGGCGCCAACCAAAATTACATGTGGTGTTTTTTCCATCACTTTACGGGCCACAGAAACGGGATGTTTAATTCTTTCGATACCCGCTACAGCACCGCAATTGGAATTATGATCCATGATGCAGCTGTCAAGGGTGACAATACCATCCCTGTCGGGATAACCGCCCAATCCTACACAACAATCTATCTTATTTTCTATATGCATGGCTCCGGCTTCCACCGCATCCAAAGCCGTACCATTTGTTGATAATACTTTCCAGGCTTCTGCATTCACCGGCATGCCGCTATCCCAGGTAGAGATTACAATGGGCCTCCTTGCCTGGTCAAAACTATTGGCAACCGATCTCTTTGCAGCCAATAAAGGTGCCGTTACTACACCCAGCTGTAAGAATTTTCTTCTGTTCATGCTTTAAGATTACGGATTTATATTAACGATTCATGGAAAGTTTACGGATCATTTCTGTAGATGCGGAATCGGCATATAATCCAAAAGCGCTGCTGATCACACCTTTCATTTCCCCGTTTATAGATTCTACTGCATACACCACATCTTCATCAGCAGGGTTGCTGTTACCTTCAAACCTGTGTACTTCAACTATTTCAAACTCGTTGGGGTTTAAGCAGGCTTTGGTTTCTGCACACATGATTTTGTCGAAGGCAATATTGAAATTGGTAGTATAGCCCCGTGCTTTTAATCCATTCAGTGCTCCTACAACGGTATCGTATGATTCCATAAAATAAAATTTGATTACTATTTAACGTGTTGTGCTATTAAGAACTATTGAATTTCAAAGATTCTTCTTTGTGTTTTCTTAGCGTCTTTTCTTTGCGGCCTTTGCGGTTTCTATTTTACCGTAAACCTGTCTGCCGGTAGGCAGGGATCGCCAAGTGCTTCGAAAAGCACGCTAAGAGACCTTGCTGACTAAAGCTATTTTCAATAGTACAACACGTTACCATTTAGCAAAAAGCTGAGTAATGTAGGCAAGTTACGAAATGATCACTTCAGTTCTTTTATAAAAAGCCAAATAAATGATCACCACAATGGTTACGGAGGCCGTAACTAAAAAGGTGAACATGGCCCCAAAATTATACCATAATAATCCGCAAAGGCTGCTGGCTATTAATGCACAAATGCTTTGAAAACCTGAATACGTGCCAATGGCAGTTGCCGTTTCATGCTTATCTGTGATATTACTGATCCAGGCTTTTGAAATACCTTCCGTGGCAGCTGCATATACGCCATATAAAAAGAACAGGACCAGGAACACCACGAGGTTACTATTGAATGCAAAGCCAATATAAACCAGGCTGAAAACAAAAAGTCCCGCAATGAATATTTTTTTCAACCCTAATTTATCTGCAAGAATGCCGATAGGATAAGCCAGTAAAGCAAATACCAGGTTATAAAAAATATAAACACCGATGACGGCTGTATCAGTTAATCCGCTTTCTTTCATTTTTAATAAAAGAAAAACATCTGAACTGTTGAATAATGCAAAGAGCAGTAAGCCGGTGACCAGTTTTCTATATTGAACGGAACTGGTTTTCCAATAAGCGGCAAAGGCAAAGAAGTTAACTTTTATTTTTTGATCGTTGTTTGTTGTATGAGCCGGATGCTTTTTCTCTTTTATCAATAAAGTTGACATGATGGCAAGCATCCCGGGTAAAAATGCAATTAAAAAAAGTGTTTTATAATTATCGGGATAAAAATACAGGTAAACCAGTGCAATGGCCGGCCCAAAAACCGCTCCCATAGTATCCATGCTCCGGTGAAATCCAAAAACCCGCCCCTTGGTTTCTTTGGTACTTTCATCACTCAGCATGGCATCCCGGGCTCCGGTGCGTATCCCCTTACCGAGGCGGTCAATGGCTCTTGATAAAAATATCCACCAGGGATAAATAAAAATGGCCAGCATGGGTTTACTGATGGCGCTTAAAGTATAACCTAACTGCACAAAGGGTAAACGTTTGCCACTCTTGTCACTTAATTTGCCAAAATAACCCTTGCTTAATCCTGCAACTGCTTCTGCAATGCCTTCCAATACCCCAATTAGCAGGATAGACCATCCTATGTGTTTCAGAAAAATGGGCATTACGGGGTATAGCATTTCGCTGGCCATATCGGTAAATAAACTCACCATAGACAGCATCCAGATCGTTTTCGTAATAATTTTTTGTGGAGAATTTGTGAGTGCCTGCACTTGCCTTGATTTTTCCGAATGTAGCAATTTGTTGGTACATTGCAGGCACAAAAAATTAATTTGTTACCGGAACCGGAATGATCAACGTCTAGTGCGGCTCATTTTGAATTTGGGGCATAAAACAGATATATGCATAAAAAGAATAAGGCAGGAAAAAAATCATCACAAACAGATATTGTAAAAGGCAGACTGGATATTTCAAAAAGTGGAATGGGCTATGTGATCGTTGAAGGAAATGACAAAGACATTATTGTAAGGCCAAATGACTTTAACCGTGCTTTTCATGGTGATATGGTGAGGGTACAGGTAAATAAAGGCGTATCGAAAGACAAAAGGCAGGAAGGAAAAGTAATTGAGGTTGCCGAACGCAAACAAACAGAATTCATCGGCAATATTCAAATGAGTAAGAATTTTGCTTTTTTTATACCTGCGTCGGAAAAAACGATACCCGATTTTTATATTGCAGCAGATAAACTGAACGGCGCCAAAGACAATGAAAGGGTAGTGGCCAAACTGGTGAGCTGGGATAAATCAGAAAAAAAACCAATTGGCGAAGTGGTTTCCGTATTAAAGTCGGAAGATGAGAATGATATGGCGATGAAAGAGATCCTGATCGAGACCGGTTTTCCATTAACATTTGATGCAGCAGTACTTGCTGAAGTTAAAAAATTACAACAACATATTGCCCGTGAAGAGATCAGCAAGCGCAAAGACTACCGTGATATCCTGACCTTTACCATTGATCCCAATGATGCAAAAGATTTTGATGATGCGATCTCTATTCGCAACCTGGATAATGGTAATTACGAGATCGGTGTACACATTGCCGATGTGAGCCATTTTGTAAAACCCGGCACCCTGCTGGATAAAGTGGCTTATGAAAGAGCCACCAGTGTGTACCTGCCCGACAGGGTAAATCCCATGCTGCCCGAAAAAATATCAAATGAATTGTGTTCATTACGTCCGCATGAAGATAAATATACTTTCTCGGCGGTCTTCCAGATCACCAACCGTGCAGAGATCAAACATACCTGGTTAGGCCGTACCATCATACACAGTAATCATCGTTTTACTTATGATGAAGTACAGGATATCATTGAAAAGAAAGATGGCCTGCATTATAAACCCATCGTTCTGTTGAACGAACTGGCAAAAAAATTCAGGGCAGAACGTTTTAAGGAAGGGGCCATTAATTTTTCTTCGCAGGAAGTAAAATTCCAGCTTGATGAAAAAGGAAAGCCGATCGGCATTGTTATTAAAGAAAGCAAGGATGCCCATAAACTGATCGAAGAATTCATGCTGCTGGCCAACAGGGCAGTGGCAAGCTATGTTTCAAGGATCAAGGTAAATAAAGAGCCCATTCCTTTTCCATACCGCATACATGATACACCTGATGATGAAAAGCTGAAGCCATTTATTGCCTTCGCAAAAAAATTCGGTTATGTTTTCGACATGCATGATGAACGTGCAGTAGCTGCATCATTCAATAAAATGCTGAAGGATGTACAGGGCAAACCGGAACAGCATGTGCTGGAACAATTAGGCATCAGAACCATGTCGAAAGCCATTTATACTTCTTCCAATATCGGGCATTACGGGTTGGGCTTTGAGCATTACTGCCATTTCACTTCTCCGATCCGTCGCTATCCCGATATCATGGTACACCGCATTTTATTGCAGTGCCTGGAAAAAGACCTGAAACTGGATAAAAAAATGGACGAACGCTGTAAACATTGCAGCGACAGGGAACGCAAAGCCATGGAAGCTGAACGAGCCGGTAATAAATACAAGCAGGTGGAGTTTATGAAGAATTACCTGGGTGAAGAATTTGATGGTATCATCAGTGGCGTGGCTTCCTTTGGATTTTTTGTGGAGACCGTTACGCATAAATGCGAAGGTATGGTTACCGTAAGAGACCTGAGTGATTATGATGATTTCAGGCTTGATGAAGCTGATTATGCCTTGGTTGGTATGCGTACCGGCCAGAAATTCAGGATGGGGGATATGGTGAGGATCAAAGTGGTGGCAGCCAATTTAAGTAAAAGGCAACTGGATTATGAGTGGGTTACAGATAAGAAAGGAATTGTTAATAAGGAATTGGGGAAAAAGGGAGTAGCAATGAAGGGTAAAGCTCTAATTGCAAATAAATCAAAGGACTCTGCCGGCAAACCTGTTTTTAAAGCAGCAAATAAAAAGAAGAAATAAAATTGATTAACTGCAAATACGCTGATTAAACTTGCGTTTTTGTCCTCAGTTTGGTAAGCATATGCATTCATTTATAGAACTCTCCAAATCATTTGAAGAAAAATTCAACAGCAGGCATTTTCCGGCCCAGCCTGAAACGTTGTATGACCCTGCACAGTATATCCTTGGTCTTGGTGGCAAAAGAATACGCCCGGTTTGCGTGTTGATGGGCAACCAGTTGTTTGATGAAATAGACCCTGATGCATACCATGCCGCTGCAGCCATTGAACTATTCCACAATTTCAGTTTGATACATGATGATATCATGGATAAAGCGCCCATGCGACGTGGCATGGAGACCGTACATACCAAATATGGTGAATCAACCGCACTGCTGGCCGGCGATGTGATGTTTGTAAAAGCATACGAATACCTTAATAAAATAAAATTAGCCCAGTTACAAAAAGTATTGTACCTCTTTAATAATACTGCGGGCGCCGTTTGCGAAGGTCAGCAAATGGACATGGATTTTGAAAAAAGAGAAACCGTGAGCATGGAGGAATATGTACACATGATCACATTAAAAACCTCGGTACTGCTGGCAGCCAGCCTTAAACTGGGCGCCATTTTAGGCGGGGCAGGAGAGGGCAATCAAAATCATTTATACGAGTTTGGTAAGAACCTGGGTGTAGCTTTCCAGGTACAGGATGATTATTTAGATGCTTTTGGAAACCCCGATAAATTTGGTAAAAAAGTTGGTGGTGATATTTTAGCCAATAAGAAAACATTTTTAATGATCCATGCTTTTGAAACAGCAGCGCCGGCACAATTAAAAGAATTAAAGGACCTGATCAAAAATGATCCTGCTGATAAAGTAGAAAAAGTATTGCAGATCTTCAAAGACTGTAAAGTTGATGACTGGGCCAAAGAGTTGAAAAATAAATACCTGCTAACCGCATTAAAACACCTGGAAGATACCGCTGTGCTTTCTGTTCGTAAAAAACCTTTGCAGGAACTGGCTGATTATTTGATGATGAGGGAGAGTTAAGGAATAAATACTGAACAAGGAACAAGGAACAAGTAATAGTGAATTACTAAGGAAAGCATTCCGGTCAGCATTCGATATTCCTTGTTCCTTGTTCAATATTCCAAAGATTTTCTTAATTTCCTGCTTCCAAAAACCAAAACCAACATGTCAAATTCTTTATTCCGCACAAAAAAAATTGAAAATATTTTAGCTGAGGGTAGCGATGATCCGCATGGAGGCGGTGGTTTAAAACGCGTACTTACCGTACGGGACCTGACATTTTTTGGGATCGCTGCTATTCTAGGCGCCGGAAGTTTTAGTAGTTTGGGTGGAGCTGTATTTAATGGCGGTCCGGGCGTTGTTATTCTCTTTATCATTACCGGTATTGCCTGTGCTTTCACCGCATTGTGCTACTCCGAATTTGCCAGCCGTATTCCTGTTGCCGGGAGTGCCTATACCTATGCATATGCAAGTTTTGGCGAATTATTTGCCTGGGTAATTGGCTGGGCGTTGATCATGGAGTATTCCATTGGTAATATTTATGTGGCGTATAGCTGGAGTGATTATTTTACTTCGTTGATGGGCAAAATGAATGTTCATATACCCGAATATCTTTCTACCAGTTATATGGAAGCCAAACATGCCATTGAAGCCGGTAGTACTAAACCAGACGTTTTAGCTGCATGGAACAATTCCCCGGTTATTGGCGGATTGAGAATTATTTTTGACCTGCCGGCGTTGATCATCAATTTACTCATCACCTACCTGGTATATCGTGGTATAAAAGAAAGTCGCAATTTCAGTAATGTGATGGTGATATTAAAAATAGCAGTGGTGCTTCTTATTATCATTGTTGGTGGTTACCTTGTTTTTGCAAATGGGCTTACCCCCAACTGGACGCCTCCCGATGATGAAGGCGTAAGATCCTTTATGCCAAATGGATTTAATGGCGTGATGATGGCTGTAGCCAGTGTATTTTTTGCTTACATTGGTTTTGATGCAGTGAGTGTCCTCGCAGAAGAAAGTAAAAATCCCCAAAAGGACCTGCCAAGGGGAATGATATTATCATTGGTAATTTGTACAGTAATTTATATCCTGTTAACGCTTATTTTAACCGGCGCAGTTAATTACCGGAATTTTGATGGTGTGGGAGATCCGCTTGCTTTTATTTTTGAAGAGCAAAACCTGAATGTAGCCTGGATGCAGCTCCTGGTTGCGATAGTTGCGGTAGTTGCTATGACCAGCGTATTGCTCGTTTTCCAGATGGGCCAGCCCCGTATCTGGATGAGCATGAGCAGGGACGGTTTAATGCCGCCGGTTTTTCAGAAAATACACCCTAAATTTAAAACGCCTTCGTTTGCTACGATCATTACGGGGCTGGTTGTAGGAGTACCCATACTGTTTACTGATAAAACTTTTGTGCTGGATTTTACAAGTATTGCAACACTATTTGCTTTTGTGCTCGTTTGCGGTGGTGTATTATTAATTCCGCGTAAGGAAAAAATAGCGGGGCGGTTTCACATGCCTTATATCAATGGAAAATTTATTTTTCCACTGATTGTGATCGGCGCAGTTGTTTTAGCATCCTCTTTAAGCAGGGGCTATTTTGCTGATAAAATTGATTTTACATTTGAAAAAAATGTAAATGCATTTTCAGCTGCCATCCCTGCAAATAATGTTGATACGGTAAAAGCTGTAGCTGATATCGAAAAATATCTTATAGTAATGAATGAGCGTGCTATAAACGGCAGCGATTCAGCATTTATTAAATTAGCAAATGCCATCAGTGCAACCCCTGCGGCAGGAGATAAATATAGAATGGCAACTGATTTTGTTTCAAATAATGATACAACACAAAGTAAGACCAATAAAATTTCACTCATTATCTTCTGGTTATTGCTGTTTGCGCTTGCTGTAATGTCATTTATAAAGAATTATTCGCTTATACCACTGATGGGAGTTAGTACCTGCCTGTATTTACTTACCGGGATGACACTCAGTAATTGGGTATGGTTTGGGGCCTGGTTAGGACTTGGACTGATCATTTATTTTTTATATGGTTATAAGAAAAGTAAACTGGCAACAGAAAAATAAATTGAATTTCACAAAGCAAAAAAAACCTGCGGTTACAGCCGCAGGTTTTTTATTAAAGCTGTTTTTTATTTCTTCTCCAGTACCAATCCGATCATATTAAAATCAGCAATCGTATCTTTGTTGTAAAGTGTTTTATGAAATACCAGCCAGGAGATAAGATCATTGTTTTACTTACCGAAGAGGAGGGTAAAGTTGTGGAGATCATGAATGAAAAAATGGTATTGATCGAAGTTAAAGGAGTAAAATTCCCCGCTTATATGGACCAGATCGACTTCCCTTATTTTAAGATGTTCTCGGAAAAGATAAAGGCTGAAAAGAAGAAAGTTTTTATCGATAATGTTCAAAAGGAAAAAGCCACTCCTAAAGTAAAAGAAGGAAATGGGATCATGCTCTCCTTTATACCTGTTTTTGATAAGGATATTTTTGATGATGATATCGTGGAGAAGTTCAAACTTTACCTGGTCAATCAAAATGAAACCGCCTATACCTTTACCTATAATTTAATGATCGGCGGGATGAGTGATTTTCAGTTAAAGAATACGATCGATCCTTTAAGCGATTTTTACCTGCACAATGTAAAATTCGAAGACCTGAGCGATAGTCCCCGTTTTGATTTTGAATTTGCGTTAAAGGAACCTGACAAAAAGAAAGCGCCTTATTACGAAACGTCTTTAAAGATAAAAGCAAAACAATTATTTAAAAAGATAGAAGAGATACAACTAAAAAATGAGCCGGGTTTTTCATACCTCCTGCTGGAAAATTACCCCGACCGGGTAGCCGAAGATAAAGTAGACCTGGGCAGGTTGGGTAATGCAGGCTTCAGGGTTTATGATGCCGGCAGGATAAAACAGAACCTTGAACCGGCACGCTCGGTGGTTGACCTGCATATTGAAAAACTGAGCGATAGCTGGAAGCATCTGACAAATTTTGAGATACTGAGCATGCAGTTAAAAGCTTTTGAAAAATATTATGAACTTGCCGTGGCACATTATCAGCCTTCCTTAACCATTATTCATGGGGTAGGGGTTGGTAAACTAAGGGATGAGATACATGAAATATTAAAATCAAAAAAAGAAGTGAAGTCATTCGTAAACCAGCACAGTCATTTATATGGTTATGGTGCTACCGAAATTTTCTTTTCATACTAACTGCTAAAAGTTGGCATCATGTCTTTTAACGAACTGTTCTCTTATATGGCTATCGTGGTGGTTTTTGCCCTTACGCCCGGACCTAATATGATGCTTTTTCTTACCTACACATTTGAATACGGGCGCAAAGCCGGTTGGGCAACTGCTGCAGGTGTTGCAAGTTCATTTATTATACATATCACTGCACTCATCTTAGGGGTGACTGCTTTGCTCGTGGCTACCCCTTTTGCCCTGGATGCGCTGCGCTATTGCGGCATTGCCTACCTGGTTTATTTAGCAATCCGTAATTTAAAAAAAATTCAGTGGAAGGAACCTGGTGAAGAAAAAGACATTAAACCACTCAGCTATTTTTATGTAAGAGGCTTTATAGGGAACCTGCTCAACCCCGGATCATTATTTTTATATTTTTCATTGCTTCCTCAATTCATTCATCCCGAAGAAGGGAGTATTGCCATGCAGAACCTGTTATTGGGAGGATTACAGATGCTGGGAAGTTTCACAACCAATTCTATGGTTATTTTCTTTGCCGGGTTTGCAACAAATACCCTTTTTAAAAATGAAAAATACCAGCAACGGGTAAGATATGTGATGAGTGCCCTCATCATCGGGTTTGCCATAAAAATGCTATTCTTTACAATCAATTAGTGTTTCAACCGCCGTTTTTTTATCATCCCACCCTTGGTATCCTTAACGCTGCTCATCACCACAAATGCATTGGGGTCTATTTTTACCAGTTCCAGTTTTAATTTATTTAATTCAAGCCTGGTGATCACGGTAAAAACGATATCTACATTTCTTGTTTCGCCGCTTTTACCAAAACCACTTTTACCATTATACAAAGTAACACCCCTGCCCATTTTATTGATGATCATATCCCTGATCTCGTTGCTGTGTGATGAGATGATGGTGACAGAAGTATATTCTTCGATACCTTCAATGATAAAGTCGAGTGTTTTGGAAGCAGCCAGGTAAGTGATCATGGAGTAGAGTGCAGTTTCAATGGAAAGAAAATAGGCAGCTGCAGAAAAGATAATGATATTGATGAACACGATGATATCGCCAATGGTGGTGCCAAATTTCTTGCTTAAAAATATGGCCAATACTTCTGTTCCATCAATCACGGCCCCACCTCTTACTGAAAGGCCTATTCCTGCACCCAGGAAAAAACCACCGAACAGCGCCACCAGTAATTTATCATGGGTTACTTCCGGAAAATGAAAAGTTGCCACAGCAAATGCCAGGCCTGCAATGGCCAGTGCAGTCTTAATGGCGAATTGCTTTCCAATAATTTTAAAGCCTAAAAAAACAAAGGGGATATTGATCAATACAATTAAAATATAGAGTGGGGTACGGGTTGTTTCAGAAATAAGTAAAGAGATACCTGTTGCCCCACCATCAATGAAATTGCTGGGTAATAAAAAACCTTCCAGTCCAAAAGCCGCAGAAGCGATCCCCAAAGCGATCAAAAAAACATCACGGGTTGCACGCAGTACATTTATTTTTAACTCCCTGAACCCTTTGGCCATCTCAAAGTCGGTAAATTCCAACGTTTCGCCGGAAGGGCCCTTCTTCTCAGGGAGAATGGTCTTTCTTATTATTTTAGCTAATAATGAATTCATCTTGGGAATAACTGAAAGGGAGACCAGTTTTTTTGTTCCTAAGATAAACTTTATTTTGTTGGTATTTTGAATGCATGAAGTGATAAAAGGAATTACCTGAAATTACCTGAAATGGTATAGCATACCTTACTGTTTATTCTTTTAAAGATCTCGCCGTTTATTTTACGAAGTGTACGGAGCCTTTTTTTATCTAATAATTGTCCTTCGCTATCGAAATATTGGGGCTGGGGAAAATAGGTTAATACATAGTATTTAGCGTAAGCAAATGGCCTTTTTAAAGCCACCGGTTTTATAGACATAAATATCATGGAATCTTTCTTTTCATCTACATAGTAATAAAAATCCTTTATCCAGGTGCAACGTATAGACTGCATCTGTTGGATCATGCCAATAACCTTTGATGCATCCAGGTGGAACTTAGTCAGGGTATCAGCCAGTCTTGGTTCATTTACGTCAAACTCATAAACATAACTGAGTGTATCCGTGATCAATTCAAGGGTTATGGATTGAAAATCCCTTGAAGTAAAGCCAACCCTGAAAGGATGCTGTTTGGAAAGTTTTTTATAAGATTCTTCTATATTGTCCAGTACCTTTTCATTCTGGTAATAATAAGTTGTGGAAATATTTTTTGTGGAGCAGGAAAAAATGCCACCCACTACTGCTATCCATAATATGAGCTGAATCAATTTAGTTGACATCAGCATCTATTTTAGTACAATAAGTGATTCCATATACGATCTGCTTAAAAAATCCAGGAGATAGCTGCATTAGTGTTTTACCTCCATAATCCCAATAGACCAGGGTGATACCCACATCTGTTTTGATGATCCTTTCAGCCACAATAAAATGCGTAGGAACAGCCAGCTGGATTTTTACATGGTTCTTTTTATGCACGATGCGGTTATTGATGAACAAAACAACGGTACCCGTTTTAATCCTTTGGTCAATATACCCATACAGGTCATCCATTTTAGGGCGTATAAGGTCGGTGCCACGGGCTTGCGCTTTATAATGCAACAGTTGCCTTACCATACGGTTAAATTTGGCATAATTACATGATGCCCAAAAACGGTCTTCGTCACCCGGATCATATTTACGGTTAAAAATATTCAGGTAACCTTTGTAATGGCCAGCAAGGGTTAAGAACCACATTTGCTCGGCCGGGTGTATATCCAGTATGCCTTTGAATTTAAGTATGCCTGCTGCATTTTTTACGGCTTCGGAAGGTAAAAAAACAACCTTGCCGGCTGTAGCTTTTCCATCCAGGTATAATTGAACCAATAGTTTTGCATAACCCAAGGGATCATCTTTTAAGAATAAATAGGTGAGTGCACCATAACTGCAAAAATTAGTACCGTTGCCCGGGTAAATACTTATGGGGTTATTAATATTTAACCGGATGTTTTGCAGGAATAAACGCGGTTTTATATTGGGCCAGTGGGGGCTTGGTTCAAGTGCAGGTATTTTATCTATGTAAGCAAGGGCTTCCTGGCGGGTAGAAGTTAATGCGGGAATAGAATCAGTTTGCCGGAAAATTGTTGCACTGATCAGCATGGGAAAAAAAATCCCCCATAACAGCAATACCGACGGGAGCATTTTTACAGAAGCTGCGTGTAAAGTTAATTTCAATTTTTTTATTTTATGCTGAACTGGTTCCGGTTTTAGCTCATCTCTGTTGTACAATAACATGAAAAGCTACCTGAAAGTTCATTAATATGCAAAATACCTGCCAATAAAGCTAAGGCTTTGCATAAAATTAACAGCATAATACCCATAAAAATAAACATTCCCGTGGTTTCAATGTTCAAACACTATATATTTGTAATTCATTCAAGGCACAGGCTGTATTAGAAATGCTTACAACAAAAATAAACAAGCCATATAAAAAATGGTTAATAGTCATATTTGTAGTGCTGCTTGCAGGTGGGGCGGTAATATGGTGGCTCTTCAACCTGAGATATGAAGATACGGCTGATGTAAAAGCGGATTACACTGTTAATGCCATTGAATTTATACAAGAATTCAAGCAGGACATGGTAGCAGCCAATAAAAAGTATTCCGAAAGGATCATTGTGGTTAGCGGTACCGTGTCAGCCATTGAAGCAGCGGATACAACCGCTAATATAAAAATGATAGATAGTTCATCAGCTTATATCATTTTTGCATTCCAGCAGCAACACCTTAATGAAGCAAAGCAGTTGAA
This sequence comes from Ferruginibacter sp., assembly GCA_039919015.1. Taxonomy (GTDB): domain Bacteria; phylum Bacteroidota; class Bacteroidia; order Chitinophagales; family Chitinophagaceae; genus Ferruginibacter. The sequence goes on along the minus strand of JBDSGK010000037.1, from coordinate 20,351 downwards.
AGTGGGAGATCGGGTATCAATAAAAGGCAGCTGTAGTAATGGTGCTTTCAGTAATATCCTGGAAACAGAATACATCAGCTTTAAGCGTTGTGCTGTTAATAAATAAAAAATAAACCTAAAAATAAAAATTAATCAAATGAAAAAAACGATCCTCTCTTTGGCATTAGTACTCGCAACAGGCTTACTATTTGCGCAAAAGAAAACAACCACTTCAGCTATCGTTAGCTTTGATGCTACAACCAGCCTTGATAAATTGCCAAAGGCCGATAATAAAACAGTTATTGCAGCACTTGATACAAAGACCGGTAAACTGGCTTTTGAGGCAACCGTAAAAAGTTTTACTTTTTCAAACCCGAAGATACAGGAGCATTTTAATGCTGCAAACTGGATGGACAGCGAAAAATTCCCAACAACAAGTTTTGCCGGAATGATCACTAATTTAAAAGACGTTAAATTCAACAAGGACGGAGTATATAAAGTTACTGTTAAAGGTGATCTTACCGTACATGGTATTACTAAACCGGTTGAGACCACGGGTACTGTTATAGTAAGTGGTACTTCCATTAAAACGGAATCAAACTTCAGCATAAAGCTGGAAGACTATGGTGTTAGCGGACCTGCCATTGGTGCCGGTAAAGTGTCTAAAGAACCGATGATTACCGTTACTGCTGAATTTTAATAAAAATAAGTTGACATAAAAAAGCTTTTGTTCTGCAAAGAACAAAAGCTTTTTCTTTTTAACGTAGTACAGTTTTATACCGATTTGAATTCTTCTTCGATGATCTCATGAAATGCCGTTTCACTTTCCAAAACCCAGGCAGGTAATTGGTCTGTAGTGATCTTCCAGGTGCTGTCTATCATTTCCATATTGAAAATAATGCGGTTGCCTTTGGCATCGATCACGTCTACAGTAAATAATCCTTCAGGCTTGCCGTTGGGTTTTCTAAAGTTGAATTCCTTTAGCTGGCCGTCACATTTTATCAGTCTGGTAAACTGTATGTTCTTTACATACTTTAATTCCATTAGGGGATGCGTTTGAAGCAAACTTAAGGTTTTAACTTCAATTGAAACAGATTCCTACGTTAATAAGCTGTAAAATGTTAATAAATCACCGGGGAAAGGAATTGAGAGGTGGATTTTATGCTATTATTTTCGCTTATTTATTGCAAATGACAATGCTGAAGAAAAGGTAATACAATTAATAAAAGGGCCAATCTATTACCTGGAGTGGCTATCTGTCCACCATGAGAAGTTGTCTGAAATAATGATTTCATCCTTTTCAAAATGAAGCGTTGTCTTCATAGGGATAGTCCTGAATTGCAAATTGTATTTCTTTGCAAGCAATCGTATTTCTGGTGTGTCATCATATGTCAACATGAACTTTCCTATTAATTGAGTAGTAAGTTCAAATAATCTTTCATGATCAATTTCAAAATATGTGTAAAGTCGTTTGCCGGCAATTGTGTATGGCGGGTCTATAAAAAAGTAAGCATTTGTGTTATTTAAATTTTGTTCCAAAACTTCAAAAGCATCACCTGAAAAAAAAGTTATATTGTCTTTAACATAGTTGATCGCAAGTATTCTGTCACGCAATGTTTTGGGATACCAACGAGAAGTAATTCCTTTCCCATTCTCACCGTTCTTAATCATTCCTGAACCTTTAACAAGAATGCCTCCATGGAAAACTCTATTCTTTAATATGGTACAAAATGCAATGTCCTGTAGTTTTTTGTTTGGATTTTCTAATTCGCTTTTTACGTTTGAATGTGTTAAGTCGTAAGAAAAATTTTTGTTAGCAAGCCATTTATTTTCGCCATTTAAAATAACTTCCCAAACTGCAGCAATTTCTTCGTCTATTTCAATCATTGTAATGTGTTCAGCCATTTTTTCAAATGCCGCTGTCAAACTAACAATAGCGCCGCCTGCAAATGGTTCTATTAATTCCTATGCAATTTTTCCTTCTTGTTTTAACCATTGTCTAACTGTTGGAATTAACCATGTCTTGCCTCCTGGATAACGGAATGGACTGCGTTGTGGAACAGATGAAACATTGGTGATAGATTGTGTGCTGTCTTGTTCGCCAATATCGAACATAGTCATTTGATTTTCCATTCTACAACTATATTTTCAAGGTTGCCAATATCCGATGCTCCCGCTCTTTTAGCATCGAGTTTCTTCTGTAACATTTCAGTGAATTGGTTAATAGAACCTGCCTCAAATTTGGCTATCTGTTCTAATGCACTTGTAAATTTTGTATAAACAACTCTTTGAAGTTTGCGGGATAAAATTTTGGTTTTAGTATCCGGCACAAGGTCATAGATGAAAAATGCAAAATCAGATTCAGCTTTATCAAACTCCGGAAGAGAAGGCAACCTGTTGTAAAAACTTGTTTGTAATGCAACAACTTATTTTTTGTTCCATTGCTTCAAGATTGAACCTTTCGCAATTAGTTGAGGGATAAGTCTTTTTCTTGATGATGACAGATGATCAGGTTTTGGATATTTGAAGGCCTGTGTCCAGCTAAAGTCAGGTGTTGGATTTTCTAAATATGCAGTGAAGGGCCCTGTCAAATTCCCTGAAATGTAAAATTCGATACTGTTTTTTGTGCAATTTGAAACGATGTTATTATATGGACATAGTTTATTGTCCCGATAGCGTTTTGCTCTATCGCTTTTATTGTCAATAGGAAAGCCGAAAACTTCACCTAAAGGCTGTAAATCTTTTTTATCCAAACTCATTTCTCAAAAATAGTAAATATTGCCCGTCTTTGGGTCTGTCATTGAAGGAATGTTAATAGTCATAGTGATAATGCAATTCCTGCCAACACATAAATATTTCATATAAAAATCCGCCCTTAAAAATATCAGTATTGAAGACTGTGTCTTGATATTATACATTTTAAATTATCGTTAGTCCAATCCAATTGCCAAAGCAGCTACTCCTTTTTTCTTATATCTTCAACTTCTCAAAAAAAACAGCTTCTTCCAATTCCCTTACCCCGCCTGCTTTTAATCCATCCAGCTCCAGGTCTTCAATACTGATTCGTATCAGCCTTTTACATTTATGCCTGATGGCAGCGATCATCTTTCTCACCTGGTGAAATTTGCCTTCGGTAATGCTGATCAGTAACCAGGTATATGGTTCATAGGCGGTAAGACGGTCGCCCAGGTCATATAATTTTCCAGGTTCGGTTATGATGTTTACCTGGCAGGCTGTGGTGGTATATGTTACGCCGGTCTTGATCCTTATTTCAACTCCTGTTTGTAATCTTTTTAAATTTTCAGCAGATACGATATTGTTTACCTGCACCAGGTATCTTCTTTTATGCGGCACTTCGCCCAGGAATAAAAGACGGGTTATTTTTTTATTGGTGGTTAAAATGAGCAGGCCTTCCGAATGATTGTCCAGCCGGCCAACCGCATGTGTACCGGAAGGAAAATCAAAATCAAGATCACCCAGTAATTTTACATCATGCGTACTTACAAACTGCGATACCATATCGAATGGCTTGTTGATGATGAAGTAGCGGGGCATGGAGTTAGGAGTTAATAGTTAGGAGTCAGGAGTCGTTAATCCGTTGATCCGTTAATCCGTTAATTGGTGAACAGCAGGCTAAAACTAAAGTCTTTTACAAATGCAAACTTCATACGGATTAACGGATTAACCAATTTAACGGATTAACACTGTACTTCCTTTAGCATTATAAGTTTTATTATCAACCCCAATTCCTTCCAGCATCCACACCAGTGTATGTGATTGAACAGGGTTGCCTTTAAATTTGCCATCCCAGCCTTTTTTGGGGTCATTGGTTTCGTAAACAAGTTCTCCCCAGCGGTTGAAGATCTTAAAGTACCTCAGCTCTTTTATGCCGATCATAAAAGGTTTTAAGTAATCATTCAATGCATCGTTATTGGGTGTAAAAGCATTGGGTACGTAGATCACAATATTCTTATTGATCTTTACAACCTGTGTATCTACTGTTATACATCCTGAGGCTGTTTTTAGTTCGATGGTATATGCCTTTTCCACATTGCCCACAAAAACAGGTGAGTAGGTACCAGGATTATCAAGGTTTGAGGCCGGGCTCCATAAAGCACTAACGCCGATCGGCCTGGCTTCTAAGGTGAGCGGTAAATTAGCTACTGCATAAGCTACGGGATTATTGATACCGGGTGTAGGTTTATCAACCCTTACAAAACGCTTTTGAATGTTTAAAGGAAAAGGGCATTGGGTAGAGCTTACAGATAAACTTATTACATAATTACCGGGGGTAGGGTAAACCTGTACCGGCGGGTTACGTAACGTAGACGTTTGGCCGTTGCCAAAATCCCATAAATAGAACACCGTGGATGTGCCCGGATCGATCGTATTGTTTACTGCCAGTACCGGTTCATTGATACAAACAGGACCAACAGCAAAAGCGGCAAAAACATTGGGGTACACCTGAATGGTCATGCTGGTACTGTCGGCACATGCACTGTTGCTGCGAACGATCATCACCACTTCATAAGTGCCGGGTTTTTTGAAACTGTAGGTAAGGTCACGTGAGGTTGCAGTAAATCCATCACCCGTTATCCATTTATATCGCATGGCACCAACGGCATTGGTACTGGTATTGGTAAAAATAAATCTATTATTCACCATGCACTGGATCGGTTTATTTACCGTAAAGCCCGGTACCGGTATAGAAGAAATATCAACAGCAACCAACCTCGTTACTAAACTGCAACCTAAAAAGCTAAACACTTCGGCAGCATAAGAACCCGTTTGCGTTACACGGTAGCGCATTTGATTGGCACCGGGTATAGCAATCCCATCTTTATACCATTGTACACTATCGCACAGGAATACCTCCAAAACGGTACTGTCGCCACTCCCGATACACCAGGCGGACTTGCCCAGTACCTTGAGGCTGTCGTACAGTTTGGCCGCATTTACAATAACGGTATCTGTTGTTAAACAACCACCACCATTATGCCGTACTGTTAATACATATTGAGTAGTAACATCAGGATTTGCCAATGGGTTTGACAGTGTAGCATCATTTAAACCTATGGCAGGGCTCCAGGCATAAAACCAGCCAGGCTTTGGTGGTACGCCAATCTGGACCACACTATTATTACAAGAGTTTTTATTAGGCCCTGCATTTGCCTGGTAGCTTAAGGTATCATTCAGGTAACAATATAAAGTATCATGGCAGCCATAGCCGCTGTATGGCTCTACAACAACTGCAACCAGGGTGCCGGCCAGTGGTGGGGGTATAAGCACCAATCTTTGTGAACTACCCAAAACCTGGGTGAAGGTACTGTTGTACCAGGTATATCTTTGATAGCCATATGGTGCATTCACGATTACCTGGTTATCATCCGGACAAAAATCGGCGCCCTCAAACCTGTCGCTGCACTCACTGTTCACATCAATATAAGCATAACCAAAATGTATCCTGAAAGTACAATCGGCGGTTTTAAATAACAGCCTCATCCTTTTGCCCGCCATGTTATCCAGATTGATTGAAACAGCGGTCCAGTTCTTATACCAAACCGGAGTAGTACCACCGGGGTTGGGCGAAAGTTGAAAACCGGGCAAAGGCGATCCGTTGGCAAAGAAAGAGAATGAAGAGCACATGATGGGATAACCATCGGTTAAGTTTGTTACCAGCAGATCCAGCCTGGGTTGTTCAGATTCGAGGTGACCCGGATCCTGGAAAACAACGGCATAATTATAAATAAGATTATAGGTATTTGCATTTGCAGGAACAGTAAAATCATAAGAAACACCTTCGGCCTCACGCCCTGCTGAATTATTGCCCAGCTTGATGGAAAATCCGCTGCCATTGGGACAACTTTTAGGAAAGCCGCCATATTCATCAAAACCGGCACCGGAATTAGAGGAGTACATGGTTTGTCGGTCAAAAGTAGGCCCGCCTGAATAATTAAAATCAATCTGGTTCACACCATTTACCGATTGAACAGAACCCGTATAACAGGTCCAGCCACTAAAACTTCCGTTCTCAAAATCAATATTGGGAGGACATTGAGCCCATGCAGAAAAATTTACTGCCAATGAAGCTGTAATTATTAAAAATGATATGTAACGATAACTCCACATATTAGCTCATACAAACCAGGAAAAAATTGACCGGGGTTTAAAGTTAAAACTATTTTTTGGCTTCAGTTTACTAACAGTTGACAATATTAAATGTGTTTTTGATGCTTTGTTTTGTTTGTTTAATTTCTGTAACTGTCAGTAACTAATATTATAAACGCAATTTTTGCCCGGATGGTTGTTATTTTAATTATTCAGTATCAACTGGGCTTGTTGATTGTTTTATAATCTGTTACCTTTGCGCCATGACAATAGAACATCTTAAATCTATGAGGGACCGTGTGTTGGTCTTGGGGAGGTTTCTTTGACGTCGCAAACAGGGAAGCTAAAACAGCAAACGATAAACAACTTTCACTTTCGCCGGGTTTTTGGGACGATAACGCCCGTGCTACTGCTATTCTGAAAGAAATAAAAGTAAACGAATACTGGATGAACCTATACCACACAGTTGAAACTGCCGTGGAGGATTTTGCCGTATTGTTTGAATTCTGGAAAGCGGGTGAGACCGGAGAAGAAGAAGTAAAAGAGGCCTTTGACCTGGCTATTGAAAAAATTGAAGAAGCTGAATTTAAAAGCACACTCAACGAACCCGAAGACCACCTGCCGGCTGTATTACAGATAAACAGTGGAGCAGGGGGTACCGAAAGCCAGGACTGGGCAGAAATGATCGCCCGTATGTATCGAATGTATGCCGAAAAGCAGGGCTGGAAAGTATCTGAAATTGACTGGCAGTGGGGCGACGGTGCCGGTATTAAAACCGCTACCTACGAATTTGAAGGGGATTTTGCGTACGGTTTTTTAAAGTCCGAGAACGGGGTTCATCGCCTGGTACGTATCTCTCCATTTGATAGTAATGCACGCAGGCACACTTCATTTGCGTCGGTAAATGTGTATCCATTGGTTGATGATACCATTAAGATCGACATAAACCCGGCCGATGTAAAAATGGAAACATCACGGAGTGGTGGTGCAGGCGGACAAAATGTGAACAAAGTAGAAACTAAAGTACAGTTAACACATATGCCAACCGGCATTGTAGTGGTTTGTCAGCAGGACCGGAGCCAGCTTGGTAACCGCGAACTGGCCATGCAGATGCTGAAAAGCCGTTTGTATGAAATTGAATTGCAAAAGCGTAATGCTTTAAAAGACGCCAGCAACAGTAAAAAGAAAAAGATAGAGTGGGGCAGCCAGATCAGGAGTTATGTTTTTCATCCCTATAAAATGATCAAGGATCATCGAACAGATTATGAAGTGGGCAATGTAGGACCGGTGATGGACGGGGACCTGGGCGGTTTTATTAAAGCATATTTAATGAGTGAGAAGGAAACAGAAGCCTGATCTTCTACAGTGATTGAATCTTGACAACAGGATCATGTATAATTAGATAAAATGACAAATTTTGCAATTGAAAAATTTTATCTTTTTTTTCAGGGTGTATTGGTATTCCAGGCTTTCTTCCTCGGTATATTGTTTGTTATCACCAGGCGAAAAGATATTCTTTATTATTCCCTGTTTTTAATGCTGTCTGCCGTGTATTTTTTTTTAAATGCACCCAATACTTATTTTGGATTAAATGACGATAGCGTTTTTAATTCCGCCCTTTACCTGCAAGGCAATATCCCACTGATCATAATTACAAACCTGTTTTACATTCTGTTCCTGAAGGTTTTCTTTTCAGAGATCTATAGCAATAAAACACTGGATAAAATATTTCGCTTTATCTTTTTACTAATGCCTGTTTTATTGGTAGCTTTTTTTACCTGCAGGTATTTAAAAATAGAAACCCAGCCCATTTTTTATATCGTTAATTTATTAGCGGTTGCCGTTAGTATTTTTATTATAATCTCAGTTTTCAGGTACCGGCTGCTCAATACCGGGTGGGTAGCCTGGGGCATGGTGTTTAACATTGTTGGTACTGCCTTAACAATAATCATGATTGTATTAGAGCGGTATGGTATCCATAATCTTCTTACGGTTGGATATCCTTTAATTTTTATGCGGGTCGGTATTCTGGCAGACATGTTTTTTTACCAGGTAGCCCTGTTAAAAAAATGGCATTACCAGGAAAAGCTATTGGCTGTTGAAAAACTACAATCGCAACTGGAAGTAGAAAAACTGCGTAATAAAATATCCGGAGAACTGCATGATGATATTGGCAGCACCCTCAGTGGCATTGCTATGTATAGCCACATGACACATGGCCTGTTACAAAGTGGCAATTATGAAAAAGCAGGAGACTCCGTACAGGTGATCCAGAGATCGGCCAACGAAATTGTTCATAAACTCAGTGACCTGGTTTGGGCAATAAATCCTGTTAAGGAATCTTTTATTTCCATGCTGGAAAGAATAGAGGGATATGCCATTCAAATGTGCGTAGCCAAGAATATGCAGTTCAAGTATAACTCAAACATAACTGGCCTTTTGCGGGAGCCGGGTATGGATCTTAGACAGCAATTATATCTTATCCTAAAAGAGGCCGTAAATAATGCGGTAAAATACAGTAATGCCCGGGAAATAAACCTCGATGTAAATATACAAGACGGGCTCTTGAATATCAGTGTAGCTGATAATGGGAATGGATTTGATATAACAACGGTCAGCAAAGGAAATGGGCTTGATAATATGCAGCGGAGAGCTGAAGCTATTGGGGCAACATGCTTAATTGAAACAAAGCCCGCTACCGGAACAGTGGTATTGATAGCCTTACCACTGCCGGAATGAGTTAGGGTAATGACGGTCTGTACCTGATCAAATAGAATACATCTATCTGTACATAACAAACCCTTCTATAAAAATTCCAGGATTCTTCTTTCTATAAAAAATCACCCAATGGGGTATAGGTTAATCTTTACTCGTCCTGTAGGTTTACGGAAAATATTTCCGTAAATAATCTGTTTATGAAAAATTTTGTGATCCTTTTTTGTGGGTTAACCATGCTGGTATATAAAGTCCAGGCCCAATCGTTAGCAATTAATACCAGCGGTGCAACTGCCAGTCCCACTTCCATCTTAGATGTTAGCAGCGCCGCTAAAGGAGTGCTTATACCAAGGTTATCAACTGCCCAGCGTACCGGCATAGCCGGACCCGCCGACGGATTATTAGTATATGACACCGATTCGTTGGCCTTCTCTTACTACACCGGTACAGGCTGGGTATTTTTAAAGGGGACAAAGAATATTGACAGCCACTGGAGTACAAAAGGAAATACAGGCACAGATACCGCTGTAAATTTTATGGGAACCATAGATAGTATGCCGTTGCGCTTCAAGTTAAATAATACCTGGGCAGGGCAGTGGGATGCTAAATATGGGAATTATTCCATTGGTAGTAATGCGGGTAATAAGATACAGCCAATCAATATTAATTCCGGTGGCAGTAACATTGCAATTGGTAATGAAGCTTTATCTAAGAATACAACAGGGGGTAGAAATATAGCTATTGGGAGAAATACCTTAACTGAAAATATATCCGGGGTTCTTAATATCGCAGTTGGTATAGATGCATTAAAAAATAATACCACCGGATACAGCAATATTGCTAATGGTTTCCAGGCACTTTATGCGAACACTGTGGGATATAATAATATTGCCAATAGCCATGACGCACTTTTTTCCAATATAAGTGGTAGTAATAATATAGCCAATGGATATACTGCACTTTATTCGAACATAAGTGGTAGTAATAATATAGCCAATGGCTCTTATGCACTTAATTCCAATATAAGTGGTAGTAATAATATAGCCCATGGTCTTGCGGCTCTTTCGGAAAATATAGATGGTATTAATAATATAGCCATGGGCCCTGTTGCTCTTTACCACAACACAAGTGGCGATGATAATATAGCATTTGGTAGCGGGGCACTTTTTGCCAACACAACAGGCTACAACAATATAGCAACTGGTTATAGTGCATTGGCATCTAACTTAACCGGCTATAATAATATTGCAATCGGCGAACAAGTATTACCATATAACACAACCGGCAATAATAATATTGCGAATGGTTTTATGGCACTATTTGAAAATGTCTCTGGTGATTATAATATTGCGAATGGCTTTATGGCATTAATGAGCAATAATGTTGGGAATAACAATTTGGCGTATGGCAGGCTGGCATTAGAAGAAAACACATCCGGAAACAACAATATAGCCATCGGCGCCCGTGCTTTGGAAGCTACTACCAACACTGATAATAATACCGCACTAGGTGCATTCTCTTTACAAACACCCACTACCGGGTCAAATAATACCGGCCTGGGTTACAGCAGTGATGTAAGTTTGGTTAGTGCAACCAATGCTACTGCTTTGGGTTACAATGCAACAGCCCCGGCCTCCAATTATGTACGCATAGGTAATTCAGCAGTTACTGCTATTGTAGGAAATGTGGCATTTAGCCCCTCTGATGGCAGGTTTAAAACCAATGTACAGGCCAATGTGCCCGGCTTATCTTTTATCATGGGGTTACGACCGGTTACCTATCATTTTGAAAAGGCCCAATACAGTAAACATATCGGCGAAAAACAAGACGCAGTTTATACAGCGCAATTACAATCCCAGGATATTGCAGGTAAAACCAGCACCGGCTTTATTGCACAGGAAGTAGAGGCATTGGCAAAAAAACTCAATTACGATTTTGATGGTTTGTATAAACCGCAAAATGATAAAGATACTTATGCAATCGGCTATCAGCAATTTGTTACGCCTATGATCAAAGCCATGCAGGAGCAGCAAAGCATCATCACACTCCAACAAGCCGCTATTGTGCAATTACAAAATGACCTGAAGGAATTAAAAGCAAAAGTTGGAGTAAACCAGCAATAAACCCCGTTTGCTTTATTGTCCATCCGGCTGTACCTTTGCATGCTAAAAACATCAACATGCAATACGGAGATTTTTATTACCCAATGCCTGCAAATGAACCTGTATTGAGCTATGCTCCGGGGTCAAAAGAAAAAGCCGCTTTAAAGGCCGCTTTAAAAGAACTGAAAAGCACAAAGGTTGATGTGCCGATGTATATCGGAGGCGAAGAAGTAAGAACAGGAAAAACGGTAGAACTCCGTCCACCACATGAACGCAAACACTTGCTTGGGCAGTTTCATGTGGGCGAGGCAAAGCATGTGACCAAAGCCATCAATGCAGCATTAAAAGTAAAAGATAAGTGGGCCAGCATGAGTTGGGAGAACAGGGCCAATATATTCCTGAAAGCAGCGGATCTTTTAGCAGGAAAATACCGCCCATACATTAACGGTACTACCATGCTGGGACAAAGTAAGAACTGTTTCCAGGCAGAGATAGATGCGGCTTGTGAGTTAATAGATTTCTTACGATTCAATGTTCATTTCTTAAGTGATATTTATCGCCAGCAACCCATCAGCGGTCCCAATATGAACAACCGCATGGAATACCGTCCGCTGGAAGGTTTTGTATTTGCATTAACGCCTTTCAATTTTACCGCTATTGGTGGTAACCTGCCTACATCTGCTGCCATGTGTGGTAATGTAGTGATCTGGAAATGTGCCAATACACAGGTATACAGCGCACAAATGTTTATGCGTATTTTAAAAGAAGCAGGTTTGCCTGATGGCGTTATCAACCTTGTTTTTATTGATGGTCCAACTATTGGCGAAATTGTTTTCAATCACCGCGATTTTGCAGGCATACATTTTACAGGAAGTACCGGTGTATTCAATAAGATGTGGGAAACCATTGGTAAGAACATGAGCATGTACCGTTCTTATCCACGTATTGTTGGTGAGACCGGCGGCAAGGATTTTGTGATCGCACACAAGAGTGCAGACCCGGATGTTGTTGTAGCCGCATTGGCAAGAGGTGCATTTGAATACCAGGGACAAAAATGTTCCGCTGCTTCCAGAGCATATATTCCATCAAATATAGCTACAGAAGTTAAAAAGAAATTAGTAGAACAGGTAAAGACGATGAAGATGGGAACCGTAGAAGACTTTACCAATTTTGTAAATGCAGTGATCGATGAAAAGAGTTTTGATAAACTTGAAGGGTATATTAAGAACTCAAGAAAGAGAAACAGTGGTGCTAAGATCTGGGTAGGAGGTAAGTGTGATAAAACAGAAGGTTATTTTATTGAACCTACGATCATTGAAGCTGCTGATCCAAACTATGTTACCATGTGCGAAGAATTATTTGGACCGGTACTCACGGTTTATATTTATGATGAAAATAAATATGAAGCCACATTAAAACTGGTTGATGAAACTTCACCTTATGCATTAACCGGTGCTGTAATTGCACAGGATCGTTTTGCAGTTGAACTGGCAACAAATAAATTACGCAACAGTGCCGGTAATTTTTACATCAATGATAAACCAACCGGCGCCGTAGTGGGGCAACAACCATTTGGCGGTGCAAGGGGCAGTGGTACCAACGATAAAGCCGGATCAATTTTAAATTTATACCGTTGGTTAAGCGCCAGGACGATCAAAGAAACATTTAACGCTGCAACGGATTACCGTTATCCTTTTTTGCAGGAGAAATAATAAATCAAAAACTATAAAATAAATAATGAAAACTAAAATTACGTTCACATTACCCGCAGGCAATATTATCGGTGCAACTGAATGTGTGTTACTTGGAGAATTCAATAACTGGAATTTAGAAGAAGGGTTTTACCTGCAAAAGCAGACTGATGGCTCGATGACAACAGAAGTAGAATTGGCTGCAGGAAAAGATTACCAGTACCGTTACCTGCTCAGCAATGGCAGGTGGGTGAATGATGATGGAGAGAAAGTAACTTCGGAAATGTGCGGCTACCCGGTTGAAAATTGTATCATCAGGATACCTGAGATCATAGAAAAAGAAGCGGAGCAAAAAACAAAACCTGCTAAAATAAAAACAGCTGTAAAAACAAAACCGGTTGTTGTAAAAGATGACCTTACCAAGGTTGAAGGCATAGGTAAAAAGATAGAAGCTTTATTGTATAAAAATAAAATTCACAGCTATAAGCAACTTTCAAAAACAAAGATCAAAAGTTTAAAAGAGATATTGGATGCAGGGGGGAATACGTTTAGCATACATAATCCCGCATCCTGGCCAAAGCAGGCCAAGCTGGCTGCAGCATCTAAATGGGAAGATCTTGAATTATTACAACAGCATTTACAAGGCGGAAAATAAATCATCTATGATCATATCATGTTAATGTCCCTGCAAACAATAATGTATCAGGTTGATTATTGATTTTGATTTTAATACAAATTGAACCACATAGAAAATAGTACACATAGGTAAACACATAGAGCTATGTGTTTACCTATGTATCTAATGTGCCTATGTGTTTCAAACTGATACCACCCTGCAAACAGGGACTTTTTTTATCGGCCAATAACAGGTAATACTAAAGTATAAATTTTTGAATCTAATATTGGTATAATCGGTATAAATTCGCTGTACAAACATTTACATTGAAAACGATCTTAGATAAGCAGCAATTACATCTCACCATATTAAGACTGGCACACCAGCTTTTGGAAAATAACCTGGACCTGGATGATGTGGTGTTTATTGGCATCCAGCCACGTGGTGTGCAGGTAGCAGCAAAACTGGTAGATTATCTCCGGCAACTTGCCCCTGCCGAAAAGATCAAATACGGGGTTTTGGATATTACTTTTTACCGGGATGATGTACGGGATGAACTGCATGTAGCTAACACAACTGATATTCCTTTTTCAATTGAAAATAAAAAAGTGGTGTTAATTGATGATGTATTATACACTGGAAGAACCATACGTGCCGCATTGGATGCCATACAGGATTTCGGGAGGCCTCAAAAAGTTGAATTGTGTGTACTGGTTGACAGGCGGTTCAACCGTGAACTACCCATTCAGCCTGATTATTGTGGTAAAGCCATTGATTCGGTCATATCGCAGAAAGTAAGAGTGGAGTGGGATAAGGAGGCGGTGGTGTTGTATTAAGTTAAAAGTTAAAAATCAAAAGTCAAAATCAAAAGCAGCATGCGCTTTATGGGTGCTATTTTTTAATTTTACTTTTGAATTTTGCCTTTGCTTTGCCTTTTACCCTAACTTCGCTCCTTAATGCAACTATCTACCAAACATCTATTGGGCATTAAAGACCTCACAGCAACAGACATTTCACTTATTTTATCAACCGCCACCCAGTTTAAAGAAGTATTACAGCGTTCTGTAAAGAAAGTACCATCCTTGCGTGATGTTACCATTGTGAACCTGTTCTATGAAAATTCAACACGTACCAGGATATCTTTTGAACTGGCGGAAAAACGTCTCGGTGCAGATACGATCAATTTTTCTTCTTCTGCTTCCTCTGTTTCAAAAGGGGAAACACTGCTGGATACGGTAAATAATATTTTAAGCATGAAAGTGGATATGGTGGTGATGCGACACAGCGCTAGCGGTGCACCGCATTTCCTGGCCAAACATATTCCTGCTGCTATTATCAATGCCGGTGATGGGATCAATGAACATCCTACACAGGCTTTGCTGGATGCATTATCCATACAGGAAAGATTAGGAACACTGGAAGGAAAAAAAGTGGTGTTGGTAGGCGACATTATGCATTCGAGGGTGGCACTCAGTAATATTTATTTGTTGAATAAAATGGGAGCAGAGGTAATGGTGGCCGGTCCGCCTACACTTATTCCAAAACATATCAAAGAAGCATTGAACGTGCGGGTTGAATATAATATTAAGAAAGCCCTCGAGTGGTGCGATGTGGCCAATGTGTTGCGCATTCAACTGGAAAGACAGAACCAGGTATTGTTTTCATCTTTGCGTGAATATAACCTCGCTTACGGCGTCAGTAAAAAATTACTGGATGGGTTAAAGAAAGATATTGTAATTATGCATCCGGGACCAATTAACCGCGGTGTGGAGATCGACAGCGATGTGGCAGACAGCAAGCAGTCTATTATTTTGCAGCAGGTTGAAAATGGTGTGGCAGTAAGGATGGCGGTGCTGTATTTGTTAGCCCCTTCTAGAACGTAGTTCTTTCCCTTGCAGGGAATTCGCCGAATGGCGGAGGAGGAAATGTTTGAGATTGAAGCGAGGATGGGATTTTGAATCGAACTAAATGACTATAATATTTTTAAAATTCAAAACATAATCTTCACATATGTCTTCCAGTTCCCTCTCCTCGGGAGAGGGGTTGGGGTGAGGCTTTTATCATGAATAGAATCTGTTTATTTCCAGGCACGTTTGATCCCGTTACATTGGGCCATACAGATATTATAGACAGGGCTCTGCCTTTGTTCGACAAATTAGTGATCGGTATTGGGCGCAATGCCAATAAAAAACCGATGTTCAGTGAAAAGCAACGTCTCAAATGGTTAAGAGAGATCTATAAGAACAATCCTAAAGTACAAGTACTGGCTTATGATGGTCTGACCGTTGAATGTTGCAAACAAGTAAAAGCAAATTTTATACTGCGGGGAATCAGGTACGTAAATGATTTCGAATACGAAAAAGCGATTGCAGATATGAACCGCAGCATCGATGAAAGGATAGAGACCATTTTTCTTACTTGTCTCCCTCAGTTTACTTCAGTTGCTTCAACATTAGTAAGAGATGTGTTAAGACATGGAGGAGATGTTTCCCAATTTTTACCTGATGTTGTAAAAAAATCAATCACAAAAAAATAATTTCCTTCCTTCCAGTTCCCTCTCCTTTGGAGAGAGGTTGGGGTGAGGCTTTATCTATGTCTATCTGGTTTAATAAATCATTGTCATTACCCGAACTAAATCCACTCGGGCCTAAAACCATGGGCGAATTTTTAGGCATGGAATGGGTTGAACTTGGCGATGATTACCTGGTGATGCGTATGCCTGTAGATAACAGGACCCTACAACCTTATGGCCTGTTGCACGGAGGAGCCAGTTGTGCTTTGGCCGAAACTGTTGGCAGTCTTGCTTCTCATTTTGTAATGGATGCTGATAAATTTATTTGTGTAGGACTTGAGATCAACGCCAATCACGTACGCAGCGCCAGGAGCGGTTATGTAACAGCAACCTGCACGCCATTGCATATTGGTGCATCCACGCACGTATGGGATATAAAAATCCATGATGACCGGAAGAAGCTGGTTTGTGTAAGCAGGATTACTGTGGCAATTTTAAAGAAGCCCCCGGTTGAAAGTCAAAAGTAAAAAGTAAAAAAATGAGACTGATAAAGTTATAATATCCCTAACTCCTAACTCGACCTCACGGTGTATCAAAAAAAGTGCTAAGTATATTTTTTATAGAAGGATAGGTATTTTTCAAAGGTTCTTTAATATCCATTGTCTTTACCCATTTAATTTCGGTGATATGCTCTTCTGTTTGCGGTATTAATTGCTGTTTTGATGAACAGGTCATATGATACCAATGTGATACTTTTAAAAAATGTTTGCCAAATTCATCGTACACATGGTAGGTTTCGCCCACTTTCTTTTTCAGATGGATATCTGTAACGCCTGTTTCTTCAGTTACTTCACGCACTGCACAAACTTCTTCCTTTTCTCCCTTTTCGATCTTGCCTTTTGGCAGATCCCATTTTCCCAGCCGGTGAATAAAGAGTATTTCCTTTTTATCATTCTGTACAATGCCTCCCGCAGCTTCAATTATTTTAAAATTCTTAAAGAAAATATCTTTTAGTTTATCAAGGTCGGTATGCCATATTACCCCTGCATGGAATTCGTCTTTTTTTATCTCGTGTAACATCGATTTCATTGCCCTGGGCGATGTCTCATCTACAAATACTGCATCGGGATGGTGCAGTATCTCATTCAGTTCCTTGTCAATTTCATTGCAAAGAATAACAGGTTTATCGCCAAAGTAGATTTTGATGTACATAGAAACAATTAAAAAGTCAAAAGTAAAAAATCAAAACTCCCACTGCGAACTGCCCACTGTCAACTGCTCACTTTTCATTAATTTGCAGCATGACTAATGAAAAGGCCGTAGCTGAAAAGCTATTACAAATTAATGCAATTAAATTGAGCCCACAAGAACCCTTTACCTGGGCAAGTGGCTGGAAGAGCCCGATCTATTGTGATAACCGTAAGGTTTTGTCCTTTCCATACATCAGGGATTTTATTAAAAGCGAGATGTGCAGTGTTATTTTTGAAAAATACCCGGAGGCTGATACACTTGCAGGCGTTGCAACAGCGGGCATTGCCTGGGGAGCTATGGCAGCCGACCAACTTAAGTTGCCCTATATCTACGTTCGTCCAAAGCCAAAAGAGCATGGCATGGGCAACCAGATAGAAGGCGCATTGGAAAAAGGACAAAAGGTATTGGTTATTGAAGACCTGATCTCAACAGGGAAGAGCAGTTTACAGGTTTGTGATGTATTAAAGGCTGCAGGAGCTGATGTGATCGGCATGGTTTCCATCTTTACCTATGGCTTTGAGATCGCAGAAAATGCCTTTAAAATGGCGGGTATTCCTTACCAATCGCTAACAAACTATCAAACACTGATAACCCTGGCCCTGGAAAAAGGGATCATTGCTTCCCAAGACCAAAATACCTTGTTAAATTGGAGGGTAGATCCTGCAAATTGGAATGGGATTTAATAACTTTATACAAAGTCTATCAATATGAAAGCATTTTCACTCAGTTTACTGGCCCTTTTTTGTGTTGTTTCAGTAAGTTTTGCCCAGCAGCAAAAGGTGTCGGGTAAAGCAGTTATTAAAACATCCGCAGTTCAATGCGACAAGTGTAAGGATAGGGTGGAATTCTTTATTGCCAGGGAATATGGACTTACTTCGGTTAAGGTGAATATCAAACAAAAAACCACTACGGTAACCTGGTTAAACGATAGAACTACCCTGGAAAATATAAAAGTAGCCATTGCTAACCTTGGCTTTGATGCTGATGATATTGAAGCTGAAGAAAGTGCCTTTAAAAGGCTACCCAAAGAATGCAGGCTGCATAAAGAAACAGTTGTTCCTGCCAACCCTCCTGTAAAGCAATAATTCAATTAATTTATTTTGAAAGCCTCAAAATCGCCTGCAGATCGCCTTTAAAGTCAGCGAATTTCACTTAAAAAGAGAATTTCTGTAATCCTTCGTAGCTGACAGGAAAGGTTTTAAATACATTAGACTTACCGAGTTTTACTGTACCCGTAACTTTTACCATTACCTCTTTCCCGGTGAACGTGGGTAGCGCATTTTTAAGCAAATTTTTCATGTCAACCTCAATTTGCATAGGTAAGGTAAATTCTGCCAGCCTTGGGATAACGATCTGGTAATCCTGCGAGCTATGGCCCAGGTAGTTATTATCGATATATATGTCAAGATCGGTGTATTTGAGCTGGAGACCAAAATTATTTGGGTTGTAATAAATAAGCTCAAGCTTCAGGGTAGTAGATGCAAACCCCATTTTTTCCACCGTTACATTTTTAAAATCCCGGTACACAAGTTCCTTTGGTGCCTGACAGGATGGCGCTAAAATTATGAGAATTAAAAATAGGATGGGGTAGACGAGAAGTTTGGTTTTTATGGTCATCATTTTCATGCTGTAATTTAAGTTAAGAAATTTACCTGGCAAAAAAAGCCTAAACCCTGGCGACAGACAGCACTAAAAAGCTTAGGCTATTATCAAAAATGACCTCAAAAATTACAATTTTATTCAACCAAAATAATTAATATAAAATTAATTGTTTTAAATATTCTTATACAAATGATTATAACTTATATATTGAATTTTATAAAATGTACATAATAGTAAAATTTTCTATTTTTTTGCTAAAAAAGTCCTTTTCGGCATCAATTTTTTTATAAGTTATATTTATTTATAGAATCTACTGATATAAAATTGATTATACTATATTACTGGTATTAAATATTGTATAATTATTTATATTGTTAATTAACTGTACCTAAAGTTATTTTAAAAAGCTTCAGTCATTGTTTTTATAAGAATTGCTTATGTATCAAAAAGGTTACCGAATAAATTGTGTTTGGAAAGAATACGAATCATAAGTGAATGAAGTGACAAAAGGGCGCAATATAGTTATTTGTTTTTTTCAAATAAAATGCCCTAAGATTTCAGATAGCCTGGAAATGGCTAACCAGTATAGTGCCTAAGACCGTTTTAAATTATTTGAGTGAATTTTATATGTACCTCATATAGAATTCTATATAAAACAACCTATTTATTGAGTTTTAAATAAGTAATTAGTAGGATCAAAAAAAGATTTCAAAAAGTTTAGTCAAAATCTTAGAAAATTAATAAATGGCTTTAAGATAGTTGTTAAATAATATTTAACAAATTACTCATTTTACGGGATTTTACTTCATAGGCAGTAAAATTACGGTTGCAAAAATTTGCGTTTTCCGAAAAACATATTATGTTTGCATTCGAAATCAACAATGACGATTTACCTCGGTTATTCTTTTTTTCAAACCTTAAACTCCACCTTCCTCTAAAGAACCTCCAATTTTGGTCCGGGCGAAAGCCCTACGTCAAAATCCTATCAGAAGAACTAATTCTGAAACCTCAAACCACAAAGAAAATGAAAATTTTTACACTCACTATTGTGATGCTATTTACGTGCATTACCAATTTCGCCCAAACTTCTACAAACTGTCCGAGCTATTTTAAGCGCAATAATGGCGGCTGCAATGGTCAGGCTATGCTGAAAATATATTATGTAAGTTGTCCACTGGTTGCCCCAGTCATTGACTCAGTATATCACAACGGACAAAAATTAAACGTCAGCTTTGCATTACCTAATTTTCTTAATTGTATTTTGGCTGGTGGGTATATCAGTTACTGTGTGAACGGCGGTAATTTACCAACTGTTGGGGCAATGCAAATATTTTATCATACTCCCGGTGTTAACTTTAATTGTACTGTAGTAGAAGAAGGTACATTACCTGTAAAATACTTATCATTTGATGCTGTAGTTAACGATAAAAATGTTTTATTGAAATGGCTAACAACCCAGGAAGTGAATAATAGCCATTTTGAAGTAGAAAGATCTTTTGACATGAACAATTACAGTTCGCTGGGGATAGTGCTTGATGGTTTTGTTAATGGAGCCAATAAAAGCTACCAGTTTAAAGACAATTCATCATCATTGCAGGGGAGATCAATCGTATATTATCGCCTGAAACAATTCGATATTGACGGGAAATTCACCTACAGTAAAACGCTTGTTGTAAGATTACAACCTACAACTGATGTACTGATGCAGGTTTCTCCAAATCCATTTATCGAGAATTTAAATGTCAGGTTTACTTCAACCGAAACAGGAATTGCCC
>JBDSGK010000036.1:0-3357 GCA_039919015.1 Ferruginibacter sp. | reverse complement strand
CCTGTTGTGGTTCTTGCGGCAATAACAAATGTATCGCTGATGAACTGGTTTGCTCCTATCGTCATTTTTAATAAGGATGTAGTAAAGGCAGCAGGTGCATTCCAGTTATAATAACTTTTAGTAAGGTCAACAGCTGCATCTGCAAGCAGCCAGCTAATCCCATTATCAATGCTGTAATCCAGTTTACCGGTAGTGGCTGCGTAAGATGAATTCCATCTTAGTGTATTTACGGATGCTGCAAACACGGGATCAGGTGCTGCAGGAAATTGCCATTCAAAAATATCTGATGAATCGAGTTGATAAGCAAAATGAAAATTCTGACTGGCAGTGTTTACAGCATAACCCTTAACCAATACCTGGTAATTGCCTGCTGCAGGGTTTTCAATGGTAACCTGCTCTACATTATTAATGCTGTCCCTTTTGCGGGTGGCCAATTGTTTTAAAGAATCAATATGCGGGAAACTATTCAACACCCAGGGTTTCCAGGTTTCATTGGTACCTGTATTTAGTAATTCCAGGTCAAGATCATTGATAAGTGCTTTAGCTGCATTGGTTGCTGCAGCAGGATCGGCCCAGGCGAGGGTTATCTTTATTTTTTTTATGCCTGCAGGAATTGATAAACCAAAGGACTGGGTAGACCCATTGCTGACTGCTCCACTTCGATGTCTGCCCATTTGGATCGCTCTTACTGCATTCAATGCATTAAGGCTTCCAAAACCATTTGAAAAATCCACTGCTGTATTACCGCGGTCATCTGCACTGTTAAGTAATATGGCTTTGATCAATACATTGGCAGGCATTGGTCCATTCATTTGTTTGTATTGTTGCTGCAACATTAATGACACACCCGAAACCAATGCAGCTGCACCTGAACTTCCGTCAATACCAAAAGCTACCAGTTCAGGTTTTATCCTGCCATCAAATGCAGGCCCTTTTGAACTTAGAATAGCAACATTTCCAAAAGAATCGGTGGCTCCCACGGTAATGATATTCTTGGCCATCTTAAAACTACCGGTAAGATTTGCAAAGCCGGTGATACCTGCATAAGTGCCGGTAGTGCTTGTGAGGGTACCGCTGTTGCCCGATGAAAATACATTAAGTAGCACAGGATCGGCGATCATGTTGGCATCATAAATAGCAGCATCGGCACCATAAAAATTTTCTATGCCTACACCGTAGGAATGATTTTGCACACTGATATTATATTGTTGTAAAACCGGCAAAGGATCAGGTAACAGGTTAGCAAAATTGGAAGAAGACATAATTGATGCCCATGCGGTTCCTTTACCTAAATACCATGAATTGCCTCCTCCTGCTATCATGGTGGCCATATTAGTTGCATGAGAACTGGTAATGGAAGAAGTAAGATTTGTAGTAAGGTAGCGGCCTGCAAAATCAATATCCGTAGTATCCGGCCTGTTCTCTTTTACAGAAACAGTTAAGCCAACACCATTCAACTGTGGAAATTTTCGATGTACCATATTGATCCTGTTTGTGCTCAGATCAAGATTATTTACCAATACTTCCTCTTTAGGTATACGTGCGCCGTCATCAACAAATAAAACCGCCGGCAAGGGCAACACCAGGTTTATCAATTGATCAGTGGTTGCACTGATCATATAAAAAGAAAACTTATCATACACCACGATCTGCTTTGCTTTCAATGCTTTATAATTTAATACAACAGGTAGCTCCTGTCCACTCAACATTATCCTGAAAAGATTTTTTGTACCTGCCTGTGCTGAATTGATCTTTAATGATACTGCAGGTGATAACTTATTATTGAATTTTTGTACTTGTGCTGTAACCGGCGCTGATAGGGCAACACATACAATTAAAATGACAAGGTTATGACAATTTGAGTAAATGTTATAGGAATGGAATTTCATTGTTCAAAATTAATTGTTTTTATTAAACGTTTTATTATTATCTGAAAAAAGGAGGGCGTAAAAATACGAAGGGTACTTACTGTTGATAAAAAAAATTTTGTAGCCTGCTCCAAAATTCATAACTTTTCTTTCTTATCTTGATGATTTTATTTTATACACACTATTAAACAAAAAATCTATGAAGTCCATTCTTAAACTATGTTCAGTTTTATTTATTGCGGGTATTGCATTTACTAGTTGCAAAAAAAATACTGCAAATTCACCTGATGCTATTTCAGAGGAAACACTCTCAAAGATCTATGCCCAGGGGTTTGGAATAACCAATGTGCAGAAGATAGAAGAAGGTTACCTTGTTGAAGGTGACATCGTGCTTACTGAAGAATTTATTAATCAAACGCCCGGTGGAAATTTCCTTCGTATTGCAAACAATGAGCAGTACAGGACAACAAACCTGGTTAACCAGAACAGGACCATTACGATCGCTTTGGACAGCAAATTAGCAGCAAAGGCAGGTTATCCCGAAGCACTGGCAGAGGTTGCTGCACGATATAATGCTTTAAATCTTACATTAACTTTCCAGGTAGTAGCATCTGGTGCCAACATTACTTATGTTGAGGGGCACGGACAATACCTGGCATCTGCAGGTTTCCCTACCGGTGGAAATCCTTATGGTACTGTAAAAGTAAATGCACAGAGCATTGGTACTGGCACCAGTTCAACTTTTATTAATTTCTTAGCTACTATCCTCGCACATGAAGGCGGCCATTGCATCGGTATGCGTCATACCGATTATATGGACAGGAGCTACAGTTGCGGAGGTTCGTATGCGAATGAAGGCGCTTCAAATGTTGGAGCTGTACTTATACCAGGAACACCAAGCGGACCTGATGCAGGAAGCTGGATGCTTGCCTGCGTATCACGTAATCAAAATCGTCCTTTCAATGCAAATGACAAGACCGCATTACAATACCTGTATTAATAGAAATAGATTTTTAGTAAAGATCCCCCGGCAAAACCGGGGGATCTTTTTTTTATAGAAAAACCCAGCATCATTTAGTTCCTGTTTGTTTCATACAAATTCAATAATGGAGATCAGGATGCCTTTCCCTTGTTGAATAAAACACGCTCTATCCATATCTTAACTTCACCTACAGAACGTCCAGGTTTGTTGGATAATCTTTCCAGCAATGCTGCTTCCTGTCCCGATAAATATTCCAGGTCATCATCACTAATGGAATGTTCTATCTCATTCAGCTTTTCTTTTACTGCAGTCCAGGGGGTTTCAAATTTTAAATTTGAGATGTAAGAACGATTACAAGCTTTGCGCCGGATTACACCATAATTATCCCAATTGCTGAAACATTTTTTTTAACTTTAAATAAAAACAGCCATGGATCAAAAAATAATAAATCTCTACGACGATTATACACATACCCCGTTAACAAGGAGTGAGTTCATACGCCGCCTC
>JBDSGK010000035.1:0-11590 GCA_039919015.1 Ferruginibacter sp. | reverse complement strand
TAGATTTCGCTTTCATCTCTTTCTTCTTCTTCTTCTCTTCGTAAAGGAATTTATTGTAGTCGATGATCTTACAAACGGGAGGCTTTGCGCCGGGAGAGATCTCCACCAGGTCAAGTTCCTGCTCTTTCGCAATTTTAATTGCATCTGCCAGTGAATAGATACCTGGTTCAAGGTTTTCGCCAACCAAACGCACTTCAAGTGCTCTGATCATGTGATTGGTACGGTGTTCCTGTTGTTGTTCTTTTTTAAAACGGGGGTTAAATGTGCCCCTCGGTCTTGGTGGAAATGCCATTTATTATATTTAGTTTACAATGTTGTTTTTGCTTAGCCGCGTTATCTTTTTATTTCAGCTAAGCTATCAGCAATTTATCTATTAATTATTACTAATCCAAAATTAAATCAGGTGATGATTCTTATTCAGCTACCCTGTCTTTTATCTCTGCCGAGATCTCCTGTACAAATTCTTCGAAGCGTTTAACACCCAGGTCTCCTTTCCCCTGACGACGAATGGCAACCTTTCCTTCATTCATTTCCTTCTCCCCGATAACAAGCATGTAAGGTACTTTCGCGATCTCGGTGTCCCTTATCTTTCTTCCTATCTTTTCGCTCCGGTCATCAATTTCAGCACGAATATCAGCTTTTTTAAGCGTTTGCAAAATTGTATTTGCATAGTCCATGAACTTATCACTGATAGGCAATATCTTAACCTGTAGCGGCGCCAACCAGGTAGGGAATTTTCCTGCATAATGTTCGAGCAGGAACCCAATAAATCTTTCATGTGTTCCCAATGGTGCCCTGTGAATGATCAACGGAACTTCGGGACTGTTATCTTTATTGGTAAAACTTAATTTAAAACTGCGTCCCTGCGCAAAATCTACCTGGTTTGTTGCCAAAGTAAACTCACGGCCAATCGCACTCCAGATCTGTACATCAATTTTTGGACCGTAAAAAGCGCCTTCGCCTTTAACCTCTACATAAGGAATATTGCTTTCGATCAGTACGCTTCTTACCAGGTCCTCTGTTTCCAGCCAAAGCTCCGGTTCATTGATATATTTCTGACCTAATTTTTCCGGATCGTGCAAGCTGAGTCGCATCACGTATTTCTCAATACCAAATATTTTAAAATACTTTTGATACATATCATTTACCGCCCTGAACTCCTGTGCAAATTGTTCTTTACTGCAATAAATATGAGCATCGTTCATGTGCAGGCAACGCACCCGCATTAACCCAAATAATTCACCACTCTGTTCATAGCGGTAACAGGTTCCATATTCTGCAATTCTAAACGGCAGGTCCTTATAACTCTTGGGTTCGGCATCAAAGATCTTATGGTGATGCGGGCAGTTCATGGGTTTTAAATAGTATTTCTCTCCATCCATTACCATAGGTGGAAACATACTGTCGGCATAGTACGGTAAATGCCCGCTGGTTAAATACATACTTTCTTTGGCGAGGTGCGGCGTAACCACTCTTTTATAACCTGCTTCTTTTTCGGTTTCCTTTGCCAGGCTCTCCAACTCTTCAATAATAATGGTACCATTGGGTAACCATAAGGCCAGGCCAGGACCTACTTCATCATCAAAGGTAAATATACCCAACTCCTTGCCCAGTTTACGGTGATCTCTTTTTTTGGCTTCCTCCAGCATCAATACATATTCATCCAGTTCTTTCTGCTCGGGAAATGTAACGCCATAGATACGGGTCAACTGTTTGTTTTTTTCATCTCCTTTCCAGTAAGCCCCTGCAATGCTGGTCAATTTAATGGCTTTTATAAATCCTGTATTTGGAATATGTGGCCCACGACACAGATCAGTAAATCCGCCCTGTGTATAAAAAGTGATCTCCCCATCAGTTAATCCGCTCAGCAGATCCAGTTTATATTCATCGCCTTTTTCGGTAAAATATTGAATGGCTTGGGCTTTGGGCATGGCTTTGCGAATGAAAAGATTTTTCTGTTTTGCCAGTTCATTCATCTTTTTCTCGAGCACAACAAGATCTTCTTCGGTAATTTTTTTATCGCCCAGGTCCATATCATAATAAAAACCTTTTTCAATAGCTGGCCCAACCCAGAATTTCACACCGGGAAAAGAGGCTTCAACGGCTTCAGCCATTAAATGGGCAGATGAATGCCAGAAAGTTGCTTTGCCATCTGTATCATCCCAGGTAAGCAGTTTCAATGATGCGTCTTCTTCAATGGGCCTGTGTGCATCCCAAACCAGGTCGTTAATACTGGCAGCCAATACTTTTCTTGCCAGTCCTTCGCTAATGGATTTAGCTACTTCAAAAGCAGAAGTTCCCTGCTCATATTCTCTTACTGCACCATCGGGTAATGTTATCTTTATCATATCTTTATTTAAGAAGTCATGGGTCATTGAGTCATTGGTTATTTTAGTCATTTTGTTATGAGTGTCTAATCCTAATACTCCAAAAAATGACTTAAATGACCTATCTATTGCTGCAAATTTAACTAAGTATTAGCTATGGAAAAATTTTTCTAAAATATCTTTGTAGTGATGAAGAAAATTGTACCGTTTTTATTGTTTATTCTTTTTACTACCCGGTTATCTGCCCAAAACTTTACCGGCCAATGGAAAGGTGAATTTGTTGATAAGAGCTCTGCTTTTGTGGGCTGGGGCGGCGACCGATGCGAATATATACTCGAATTAGAATGTATCGGAAACAAAGTTACCGGGTATTCCTACACTTATTTTAGCGATGGAGGCAAAAGGTATTATACCATTTGCAAATTAAGCGGCACTTTAAACAAAGGAAGCAAGTACATTGAAGTAAAGGAAATGGAAAGGACAAAAACGAATGTGCCTGTGAATATCCGTAATTGTTTCCAGATACACAGGTTATCCTATTCTGAACAGGGAAATGATCAGACGCTGGAAGGCACCTGGGTACCGGTACCCAACCAGGAAGGGGATTGCGGATATGGGTCTACGGTTCTATCGCGGAGGATCTTACAAAAAAATCCTTCTTATTACAACAACAACACTACAAAAACAAAACCGGATGTAAAGGCCAGGCCCCAGACATCCTCACCACCGCCTGTAGTAAAAAATACGATACCTAAAAAAACAACCCCTCCTGTAGTTAAAACCCAACCAAAGAAAACTACAACGCCGCCGGTAGCAAAGCCTCAAACTAAAAAGCCTGCACAAGTTCCTGTTGTAAAAACAGCCCCCCCAAATAATAAGGCTAACCCTGAAACGCTACCCCAGGATATTAAGACGGATATCCCTCCAAAAAATTTGCCGCCGCCAATAACAACAAAAACAGAGACTAGTGACAAGAAAATAACAGAGCCCCGGTTTGAAAAAAGAAATAGTGACCTGATAAAAACGATCGAGATCGATAATCCAAGTTTTACGGTGGACTTGTATGACAACGGAGAAATTGACGGTGACAGTATTTCGCTGTTCTTTAATGGTAAATTGGTAGTATCCCACAAGCGGCTCAGCGATAAAGCCCTAAGGCTGAAACTTGACATAGATGCAGATAAGGATCTGAATGAGCTGATCATGTATGCAGAGAACCTGGGTACGATCCCTCCCAATACGGCCCTGATGGTGGTTAATGACGGTGATAACCGCTATGAAGTGAGGATCTCATCCGACCTTCAAAAAAGCGGGGTGATCCGTTTTATACATAAGCCCAAGATCAGGCAATAAAGTAGTAAGTGTTACGTTATTACAGCAACCAATATCTTATTTGAAATGAAAATCTCATTCAAAGCCATAGTCTTAGCAGCTGGGCTGTTTTTAGTTAGCTTCTCATTTATTTCCTGTAAGAAGGATAATACTAATCCAGATCTCCCAAAACAACAGCAGGTTGTTGGTGAATGGTATATAAACAGGATCGAGCTAAACGTGTTTTCCGGTGGCGTTCTGATCAAAGATTCGATCTTACCAAGAACTCCTCAGCCTAAGAATACTGTAGAATTTGATGCCAATGGCGGTTTTAAATACCAATTTAATTCACCCACAGTAAATATCGGCACCTACCAGTTTGTTGGTAACGATGCGATCGTTTCAGTTACACCGGCAGTTAGTTTCAATTGGCAAATGCTAACCCTGACGAATGTTTTATTTACGGTAAAAAGTACGTCAACAAATCATCCCGCATTTCCCGGATGTACAGTTAACACCTATCACACTTTTGTACGCTAACCCCCATTATAGTTTTTATTAAAGGCGCCTTAGAGATGGCGCTTTTTTTATTTTACAATTTTACATTCCAGGTTATTGCCGGTATAACAGGGAATAAAGACACCTGTTTGGCCTGTATCTCCAGGGTTCCGTTAAAAGGGCTTCCGGTCTGGTCAAAATATATGAAATAAGGATTTTTACGGTTGTAGGCATTATACACACTGAACACCCATTCGCTTTTCCATTTTCGTCTTGCATTTTTCTTTGGTGTAAGTATGGCAGCAAGATCGAGCCTGTGGTAGGATGGTAACCGGTATTCATTGATACGGCTGTATTCCTGCGTAAGAACGCCCCCTACAATATAAAACCGCTGGGGTAATGTTGCTGCATTGCCTGTTCCAAAAACAAAAGAACCGGATAAGCGCCATTTTTTATTAAGCTCGTAAATGGCCACAATACTCATATCATTTCTGCGATCATATTTTGCAGGATATTTTTCACCAAAGTTTAGGTTAGCAAATTTACGCCAGGTCCAGCTTAAGGTATAACCAAGCCATCCTGTTAAGCGGCCCTTGGTCTTATTAATAAAAAATTCTGCACCATAACTCCAGCCTTTGCCAAATGCAAAAGAATTTTCTGTGTCATCCAGCCCGGTTGGTGTGTACCCTTCTTTATATTCGATCTGGTTCTGCATCTGTTTGTAATACAGTTCAACAGATGTTTCATACATGTTATCTTTAAAATTCTTAAACAATCCTGCAGCATATAACCAGCTGATCTGTGGTTTTACCTTGTAGGTACTGGGCACCCAGATATCTGTTGGCAATGTTGTACCGGCATTGCTTACCAAATGTATGTATTGTAAATTCCGGGTTACCGATGTTTTAACGGAGGTCTCATCATTGAGCGCATAACGGATAGTGAAACGGGGTTCAAGCCCGCCATAGGTCTTAACTGCTTTGCCTTTTCCGAAAACTGTGCTGTCTAACCTGTTGCCGTTATCATCAGTTTGATAGATCTTATAAGGGCCGATCTGTTGAAACCAGCTATACCGTAAACCTGCATGAATTTTTATCTTTTCATTCAGTTCCCAATCATCCTGGAAATAAAGAGCGGCTTCATGACCATATTTGGTCTGTGCATTATTTGGTTTAAATACGGTGGTATCCTGTTTTCCACTTATAACCGATGGGGTGAATTTGTGGTAAGTATAAATACCGCCAAATTTTAGTTTATGCCCCGTATAAGGGTACAGGTCAAAATCCTGCTTCAAACTCAGGTCCCTTATTCCTGATGCCAGTTTTAATTCAAAATCATTCTGCAGGGCATTGAATGTAAAATTATAATCGTTGTATACCGCAGTTGTGTTACCAAACAGTTTGTTATTGAACACATGGTTCCAGCGCAGGGTGCCGGTTGTATTTCCCCAGGGGATATTTATCTTCAGGCTCTGTTTTCCATTTACAAAATCAAAAACATCCCTTCCAAAATACCCACTCAGGTACACCCTGTCCTTTTCAGAAATAATGTAATTGACTTTTGCATTCAGGTCATAAAAATAATAGCCGCTGCCTTTGAACTGGCTGGTGGATTTCATAAAAGGTTTGGTGACCGCATCAATATAGGTTCGCCTGCCTGAGAGGATAAAAGATGACCTGTTTTTTTTGATCGGCCCCTGGATTGAGAGCCGTGATGCAATAACACCAATGCCTCCATCTACCTGGAATTTTTGATTGTTCCCTTCCTTCATGGATACATCCAGTACACTCGACAGGCGTCCGCCGTACTGTGCAGGCATACCACCTTTTATAAGCGTAACATTTTTTATAGCGTCTGCATTAAATATGGAGAAGAATCCAAACAGGTGGCCCGTATTATAAACGGGTGCATCATCCAGTAAAATTAAATTTTGATCAGGCCCTCCCCCACGCACATATATGCCGGCACTGCCCTCACCTGCATTACGCACACCGGGCAGGAACTGTATCGTTTTCAACAGGTCCACTTCTCCCAAAAATGCAGGAATGGATTTTATCTGTTCGATGGGCAATGTGAACTTTCCCATCTGTGCATTCTTCACATTCGCATCTCTTTTTTTTGTACTGATCACTACTTCCTCTGACAATATGATCTTTGGCAATACTTCAAAATTGATCTTCGTGTCTGCTTTCAGATCAATTGAAACAGCTTTGTACCGGTAGCCGATGAAGGAACAGATCAATACATATTTCCCTTCATCCAGCGTTATGGAATAAAACCCATATAGGTTGCTGCTGATCCCTTTCGACATGCCCTGTACAGTTATTGTTGCACCAATCAAAGATTCTCCATTCAGCGAATCTTTGATGTACCCGCTGATGGTATGTTTGTTTTGTGCAAAGACCGGGGAAGAACCCAGTATAAAAAGAAAAAGAAAAAAATATATTTTCATAGCTACTTATCGGTAATATCCCACGGTGGTTTTATTGAGCTTTGATCGTGTCCTTCACCATCCCGCAATGCAGCATGGTTGATTTGTACTGTGGATGGTTTTTACCCAGGTACGGGTTGATAACATTTTTTGTTTTGCTTATCCAGTTTGCCTCTTTATCATCACCAAAAGCCATGGGGCAGTTCAGCCAATACATTTTTTCGCCTTCATAATTTATTATTTTGAAAAAATCCGGGTAAAGGTTTGCTGATACCATACCAAAATCTTTTCTCATCTCCAGGATATCCGTCATGTTTAAAATAGATTCAGCATTCGCTTTTATGCTTGATAAACTGTTTATTGCAATATCATAAATACTGGCAGTGTCTTTTTTTAATTCCTCCATCGGGATACTGTCCAGCAACCTGATAAAACTCCTGTCCTGTTCCTTCACTTTTGCAGTATCAGCATCAACAAATGCAGCAGCCATATCAAAATATGCGGTCATAGCGTTGGTTACAGCCTGGTTAAATGCATCGGAATGTTTTTTTAATGCAATGGGTTGCTGCTTGGGTCCCTTATCGCCTTTACCGTTCCTGCTGAACATATACCAGTAATAACCTGCTATTACCAGTACCAGTATCAATAAACCCAGGAGTATTTTTTTCATATCGCTTTTTTTTACAAATCTAACTCATTAAATAAATGGAAGCTATTATGTAACAATTTTTTGATATTATAACAGTAATTATGCTGCAAAGGTTCGATAATCGTTATTTTTGCCGCCAATTATTCAACTAGGCTCATTTTTAGTAATTAATCAGGAGCTTTGTTGTACATGTAAAACAATTCGAAATTTATTATGCTTTTAGGATTACAGAATGTTACGTTTGAATTTGGCGCCAGGACAATTGTAGAAGATGCAACCTGGCATATTCAGCCCAATGAACGTATTGGATTGATCGGGTATAATGGTACCGGAAAATCTACTTTGCTTAAAGTATTGACCGGCCAGTACAGCCCTGCAAAAGGCACGGTGGAAAAAGGCCGCGAAACCACCATTGGTTTTTTACACCAGGACCTCCTGGGTTTTGATACCGAAGATTCTATTTTGGAAGTCGCAATGGGGGCTTTTGAAAGAGTGAAGCAATTGGAAAAAGAACTTGAGCTTTTAGGGCATGAACTGGAAAAAACCGGTGACGAAAGCCTGGCTGATAAATACGCCGACCTATTGCATGAAATGGAAGTACTGGATGGTTATAGCATACACCACCGTACAGAAGAGATCTT
Source organism: Ferruginibacter sp. (assembly GCA_039919015.1). Classification (GTDB taxonomy): domain Bacteria; phylum Bacteroidota; class Bacteroidia; order Chitinophagales; family Chitinophagaceae; genus Ferruginibacter. Next base: position 3,733 of record JBDSGK010000035.1, on the reverse strand, counting down.
ACAGGGCCTGGGGTTTGCCAATGCCGACCTGGGAAAGCAGTATAAGAATTTTAGTGGTGGATGGCGCATGCGGGTATTGCTGGCTAAAATGATATTAATGAATCCCGATGTATTATTGATGGATGAGCCTACCAATCACCTGGATCTGCCGAGTATTGAATGGCTTGAAAAATATTTGATCCATTATCCCGGGGCTGTGGTGATCGTATCGCATGACCGTTTCTTTTTGGACAGGATGGTAAATAAGATCGTTGAGCTTTACCAGCGTGAATTACATTTTTATACAGGCAACTATTCTTATTATGAACAGGAAAAAGCCCTGCGCATTGATATGCAGCAGAAGGCTTACGAAAACCAACAGGATTATATACGGCAGAATGAACGCTTTGTTGAACGATTTAAAGCCAAGGCCAGTAAAGCTGCAGCTGCGCAAAGTATTGTGAAACGATTGGAAAAACTGGACCGCATTGAAAATGTTGAATTGGAACGCCCTAACATGCGTATCAATTTCGCCATTGATAAAACACCGGGTAAAATTGTAGCCACTTTAAAACATGTGAGCAAGAGTTTTGGTCCCGCCATAGGCGGGATAAAGATCCTGGAAGATACCGGTGCCGAAATTGACCGCGGCGATAAGATCGCATTGATCGGTGCCAACGGTAAAGGAAAATCTACTTTATTAAGAATTATTGCCGATACCGAATCATTTTTTGGTGAACGTGAATGGGGACACAATGTAGAGGAATCTTTTTATGCCCAGCACCAGTTGGAAGCACTGAACCAGAACAATGATGTGCTGGAAGAACTGAAAGAAGCACGTAGCGGAAAAAATGACCTTGAGCTGAGAAGTTTACTGGGCGCTTTTTTATTTAGCGGCGAAGCGGTTGAAAAGAAAATTAAAGTATTGAGCGGAGGGGAAAAAGCCAGGGTTGCATTAGCAAAGACCATTGCCAGCAAAGCTAATTTTTTAATGCTGGATGAACCTACCAATCACCTGGACATTCATTCTGTAGATCTATTGGTGGAAGCATTGAACAAATATGAGGGAACGATAGTACTGGTTAGTCACGACAGGTATTTCATCAGCCGTATTGCAAACAAGATATGGGATATTGAAGATTATAAGATACGGGAGTTTAAAGGCACTTATGCAGAATATGAAGACTGGAAAGAAAGAAAAGCAAAAGCTGATGCTGCTTTTTTAAAAGAGGAAGGAAATAAAATAAATACCATTAATAAACAACCGGCAAAAGAAACGCCTGTAAAAACGGAACAACCGAAACCCGTTAACCAGCCTGCAGGTAATAATCAAAACAACAGTATAGATAAAGAATTAAAAAAGGAATTACAGCGACAAAAGAATCTTTTTAATCAGCTGGAAGAAAAGATCGCTGAGCTTAATAAGCGTAAAGTGCAGCTGGAACAGGACCTCACATCTCCCGATGTGTATAATGATAAAAGCAAATTCCTGCAAACAGAAGGCGCTTATAAAACAAATACAGATGATCTAAAAAAAGTAAATGCGGAGTATGAGATCGTTTTTGAAAAACTAATGGAACTGGAAGAAAAGATATAGCTAGGAAGTTATAGTTGGAGTTGCTGTCCATTTTTTCTTTTTCACTTTTGGAGAATAAATAAACCTCGCCGGTTACTTTATCCCATCCCATTTTGCCCATAGGCTCAATATCGTGAGGTTCATTTTCATATAACTTTATCCTTTCCATTTCCTCTTTTTGTTTATTGAAAAAAACAGCAGTAACCTCAAACTTATCTATATCCCAATTACAAAAAATTCCGGCAAAATTTTTCTTATTAGGTGATGAAAAATATTTATTCTTATAGAGCCAGTTGTTTCCTAATTTCTCTTTAAGACAACGGTTATTGGCATGGGATAATGAGTTGGTATCCCACCCTTCGTGTTTCGCCATCGTCATTAACCCCTCATGCAATACATCTAATAAAATTTTCTTTTTATTATACTTATCCTCCATCTGAAAAAATCTATCAAAATCAAATGTTTTATGTATCAATATAACATCTATCATATCCTCAATTACGTTATTCTCAGTTTCTTCCTCCATTACATTTACGATAGCTTTTTTAAAACTGCCGCTATTATACTTACCTATATGACTTAAATAAAGATCACAAATACACCATGTTGTCAAATTAAACTGCTTTAATTTCCCTTTTAATTCTTTTGAATCCTCCAATGATATATCTCTTAACATAAAAAAACTTACGGTGTAGTGGCCCTTTAAAACAAGAATCCCTCCGAATGATCGGAGGGATTCTTTATATCTTTTAAGAACTATTAATAGTTACTTAAAGTCATTTCTACTCTCCTGTTCTTGGCACGGCCTGCAGCAGTTTTGTTATCTGCAACTGGTTTAGTTTCTCCGTAACCTGTAGAACTCAAACGGCTTTCAGAAATTCCTTTGCTTACCAGGTAAGCTTTTACTGAAGCAGCTCTTTCGTCAGACAAACCTTGGTTATACTCGTCTTTACCTACATCATCTGTATGACCATCGATCTGTACTTTGAAAGAAGGATTCTCGTTCAAAATAGTAACTACTTCATTCAATTTAGGGAATGATTTAGCAAGTAATTTTGATTTAGCTGTTTCGAAGAAAATATTCTGAGCAGCTCTGTTAACTTTCTTAATGATCTCTTCGTTGATAACAGGACAACCGAAGTTAGAAGCTGGTCCTTTCTCATTGATACATTTATCTTCTTCGTCATTTACACCATCACCATCAGTATCAGGTATAGGACAACCTTGATAACGTGCTAAACCTGGTACAGTTGGACACTTATCAACTTCGTCATTGATACCATCACCATCAGTATCAGGTATAGGACAACCTTGATAACGTGCTAAACCAGCAACATCAGGACACTTATCATCAGCATCAGCAATTCCGTCTCCATCCCTGTCAGGACATCCTTGTAAAGAAGCAAGACCTGGAACATCCGGACATTTATCATCAACATCCAAAACACCATCGCCATCCCTGTCTGCCACAACTACTACTGGTGGTGGTGGTGGTGGTGGAACAACTTTTACTTTTTCTTTGCCTATGTTCTGTGCTAAACCAATTGAATAGAACAGGTTGTCGCCAGTAACTTTTTTGTTACCATATGCAGGGTCTTTTTTAGTTAGATCCCACCTGTATTGAGCCTGAAGAAATAAATAAGTAATGCTGTTGAAATTAACCTGTAGTCCAAGACCGGCAGGTACATAAAATCCAATTTTGTCAGTATAATATCCGACGCCACCACCCACAGTTAAGAATGGATTCAGCAATGCCTGATCAGGAAATGCACGAAGATTTAGGGTTGGTTCCAGTTCAAGACCAAATTCAGTTTTTTGTGTTAAGCCTGTGCGTATTGTACGATAGTCGCGGAAACTACCATTAAGTTTTACTGCAAGATCAAGCCTTGGCATAAGCCCTCTCCAGTAAGATATAGAAAGTCCTTTATCCATATCCTTAATCCTGCTGTACACCTTTCCGGTAATAGGATCTTTAATGCCAAGCGGGGCAACAAAATCCTGCATATTATAATGTAGACCAATAAGCGTCCCTTTTTTCTCACCTTTTCCCTTTTTCATTTTTTGGGAAAAAGCACTTGTGGCTAAAAGAGATAATGCCAGAATTAACGTTAGTTTTTGTTTCATAAACTTTAATTTTATTAAAATTTTTTTATCTGAGTTATGTGCAAATATAATGTT
>JBDSGK010000034.1:0-13695 GCA_039919015.1 Ferruginibacter sp. | reverse complement strand
AACACCGACAGTGCTTACTATTATTCAAAAGTGGAGTCTCAAATAAGGGAACAAATTTTTAATCAGAATAATTTGAATACCATTCAGGCATTAACCTTTAAAGAGCAATTACGCAGCATAGAAGACGCTGCAAAAAAATCCGAAGAAGCAGACCAACGCAAACAAAACATTCAATTTGCCTTAATCGCTTTCGGCATCATCACATTCATCATCATCTTTTTATTACTCAGCCGCAGTTTTATTACCAACACAAAAATGATTGAGTTTTTGGGAGTGATTGCTTTGCTGATTGTATTTGAATTTTTAAATTTATTGCTGCATCCTTTTTTAGAAAGAGTTACCAACCACTCCCCTGTTTTAATGTTACTGGCGTTGGTTTGTATTGCAGCTTTGTTGGTTCCCTTACATCACAAAATAGAAAAATGGGCAACGGCCAAACTCGTGGAGAAGAATAAAAAAATAAGGTTGGCTGTGGCAAAGAAAACGATTGAACAATTGGAAGGAGATAAAAATAATTAAGCATGAAAAAAATAATACTTTGCCTGGTTCTTTTTTGCTGCGCAACTGTTGCATACTGCCAGCCCATGCCCGACAGCCTGAAAACAAAATATCGCCTTGCTAAAACTGATGACGAAAAAGGGCGATGCCTGTATACTTACCTGGTTATGATTAAAGCTTCATTTGCAGATAGCATCACAATCGCTCATGCAGTGGATTTGTTCACCTGGCTTAAGCAACAAAACGATGTGGCTGGTGCCGATTATGCAGAATTATATCTTGCTTATGCATTAGTTTTCAAAGGAGATTACTCTGCTGCATTAAACCTGGCGGCCCCTATCTTATCCCGTTTTGAAAAACGACAGGATGCCTATGGCATTATGAATTCAAATCATGTAATTGGTATGGCTTTTCTATTCGCTAAAAATTATGAGCAATCCTTTGAGTATTTAAAAAAAGTAATTCCCCTGGCGCAAACTATTGACGCAAAGGAAAGTTTGTCGAACATATATAACGACATCAGTGTTGCTTATGCGCTTGCAGTAATGCCTGATTCGGGATTAGTGTATGCTCAAAAAGCTGTTAACATTGATACGGAGAATAAAGATTATGAACGGCTTGGAATTTCACTGAGCACCTTAGCCGAAAATTATATGGCAGCTAATGAATACGATATTGCAATACCCTTTTTACGAAAATCGATGGGTTATTACTTAACCAGGATGAAAGAACAGAATAGTTTTGGTATTGCTTATGTAAATAATGATTTTGCCCAGGCCTTCCTCGCCATCAAACAATATGACAGTGCAAATTATTATGCACACCAGTCAATTCAAATATCCGGCCCGTTAGGGTACAGAGAGCAAACCATGCGCTCGTATGAATATCTCTATAAAAGTTTTGAAGAAACCAAAAAGCAGGACAGCGTAAATAAATATTTTCGTTTGGCGATGACAGCTAAAGATTCGCTTTACAGCATGGATAAAACAAGAAACATGGAAGCCATGAGTTTCCGTGAGCAAATGCGCCAGCAGGAATTAGCAGCAGAAAAAGTAAAAGTCAACGAAGAACGCAAACAAAATATCCAATTCGCATTAATTGCTTTCGGCATTATCAGTTTTATCATTATCTTTTTATTACTCAGTCGTAGTTTTATTACAAATACAAAATTGATTGAATTTTTAGGAGTGATTGCTTTGCTTATAGTATTTGAATTTTTAAATTTATTACTGCATCCGTTTTTAGAAAGGGTTACAAACCACTCCCCGGTGCTGATGCTGCTTGCGTTAGTTTGCATTGCAGCATTATTGGTTCCATTACATCACCGGGTAGAAAAATGGGCAACGGCTAAACTGGTGGAGAAGAATAAAAAGATCAGGCTGGCAGCAGCTAAAAAAACGATCGAGCAGCTGCAGCATGATTTCCCTGTAATCTAACTTAACCAAAAATACACTTATGGCGAACGAACAAACGGAAGAAGGACTAAAACGGGTAGTAGGCGTTTCCGGGCTTGGGCTTGGCATTGTTAATGGCATTATTGGTGCCGGCATATTTGCCTTGCCTGCAACAGTAGGTATAGCCATGGGCGCTTTTGGAATTTTCAATTATATCTTCTGCGGTATCATGCTGGCTGCTATCATGCTTTGTTATGCCGAAGCAGGAAGCCGTGTTACCTGCAGCGGTGGGTCCTATGCTTATGTTGAGGCTGCATTCGGGAGTTTCCCCGGATTTATCATTAACTGGTTGTTCTTTTTTGGCTGGGGCATACTGGGCAGCGCTGCGCTGATGAATATCATTGCAGATTCCCTTGCCGTATTATTTCCTGTTTTTTTAAAACCGGCAGCACGTGCACTCTTATTTTGTATACTGATCGGGTTTATGGTGCTGGTAAATGTTCGTGGCATAAAACAAGGTATTGGTTTTGTGAAATTAATTTCCATCATCAAATTGCTACCGCTGCTTTGTATTATCATCTTCGGCTTCAGCCTGGTAAAACCGGCAAACCTGCATTGGGAGCATATCCCTTCAATAAAAACATTTGGAGACACTGCCCTCGTCCTGTTTTTTGCTTTTGCCGGTTTTGAAACATCACTTGGTGTTAGCGGAGAATTTAAAGATCCTAAACGCACCGTGCCATTAGGAATTTTGCTGGGAGGGCTGATGGTAATTATTGTATATATCCTGATACAGGTAGTAACACAGGGCGTACTGGGTGCAGGCATAGTTGCTTATAAAGATGCGCCGCTGGCAGCAGTGGCCGAAAAAATAATAGGGCCTGTTGGCGCTACCCTCCTGTTGATCGCCGCAGCCATTTCCTGTTTTGGGTCAATATTCGCTGATGTGCTTGCTACACCCCGTTCTTTATTTGCGGGCGCCAAAGATGGCATGTTCCCAAAATTTCTGGGTACAGTTCATCCGAAATTTGCCACACCTTACCTGGCAGTAATAACCTACGGATCGCTGATCTTTATTTTTTCCATTTCCGGGGGTTTCAAACAATTAGCTGTACTTGCAAGTGCAGCCATCCTGCTTATTTACCTCGCTGTTATTTTAGCTACCATCAAGTTAAGAAAGCAAAAACAGGAAGCATCAGAAAAAACATTCAGGGCTCCGGGTGGGTTGCTCGTTCCTTTAATTGGCATTGCTGCTATTGTTTGGTTGCTTAGTAGTTTAACCAAATGGGAGATACTGTCAACAATTATTTTTATAGCCATAGTTTGTGTGATCTTTTTGATCATGAAGAAATTTAAAAAAGAAAAAGTTGAAGTGGAAATAGCAGGTGAAATATTGTAAAGAAAATAAATAAACCATAAAATAAATAAACCATGTTTCACTCAAAAAAAATAAAGTTTGTAATTTATACAATTTGCAGCTTGCTTGCAATAGAAGCAACTTCACAATCCATACTGCCGCCAGTTATTGAATGGCATGGTAAAAGCGAATTGTTGATTGCCAGCTCAACTAATCCCTGGATAACAGCTTCTGAAAAATCAGGCTTTGAAACTACGCCGGGCTATAATGAAACCAGGAGCTGGTGTAAAAAATTAGCAGATGCTTCTCCACTGTTAACCATGATCTCCATTGGTAAAAGTGTAGAAGGGCGTGATATATTTATGATCATTGCTTCCTCCGAAAAAAATATAACAGCTGGGGCATTAAAAAAATCCGGCAAACCACTTTTGCTTGCACAGGCTGGTATTCACTCCGGCGAAATAGATGGTAAGGATGCCAGCATGATGCTGCTCCGTGATATTGCCTTCGGCAATAAAAGCTCATTATTGGATAACGTAAACTTCCTGTTCATTCCCATTTTAAGTGTAGATGCACATGAACGTTCTTCTGCCTATAACAGGCCTAACCAGCGTGGGCCGCAGCAAATGGGCTGGAGAACCAATGCACAGAATTTAAACCTGAACAGGGATTATGCAAAACTGGATACTAAAGAAATAAGATCTGTCATAAAAGTCATCAATGAATATGACCCGGTTTTGTACATGGATATTCATGTAACAGATGGTGCAGATTACCAGTACGACATTACTTATGGTGGCATTGGCAAGCAAGGTTATTCAAACGGTATTCGTAACTGGCTGGAAAATACACACAAAACTTTTACCGGAAAAGCCTTAACCGCTAATGGGCATATTCCCGGACCGCTGTTAAATGCATTAAATAACAGCGATTTTTCAATGGGCAATATTGTAACTACGGGTGGTCCCAGGTTTTCGGATAGCTATGGCGACCTTCGGCACCTGGCTGCCATACTGGTGGAAAATCATTCCTTAAAACCTTATAAGCAAAGGGTGCTGGGTACTTATGTTTTGCTTGAAAGCACTTTAAAACTTTTAGCAACGGAAGGAAAGTCATTAAAGGAAATTACCAAAGCAGATAAGGCAGTAAGAGTTGTAAAATTTCCCATGGCCTGGAAAGTTCCGCAAATGAAAAATACAGTAAGCTTTGATACAAGATCGAACCCTACAGCCGCAGATACAACCGTAATAGCTCCGGATAGCCTGAAGCTTTTAGGAATAGCATCTGCTATTCGCAGATCATCTGTAACCAATGCTGATTACGTGGAATGGTTGGGCAAAGCGATGACGACCACTGTTGCAGATTACAAATCAACAGAACCTTTTGAGTTTATCATACGTCCAAAAGGATATTGGGTTCCTGCATCCTGCGACGACGTAATTGAAAGACTAAAATTGCACGGCATTAAAATGGACATTACCTCGCAGCCCCGTGAAATAACAGTAGAGATGTACCGGATAGCGGGCCATGTTTTTGAAGATGATAATCATACACTACAGCCCTTTGAAGGGCATATCCAGGTAACCGGTACAACAAAATCAGAAATACGGAAACAGCTATTCCCACCGGGCTCTGTTTACATTTCAACCGACCAGCCATTGGGTGATCTCGCCATGATGTTACTGGAACCTATTTCAAAAGATTCTTATTTTAGCTGGGGATTTTTTCATTCCATTTTTCAACGAACGGAATATATGGAAGCCTATGTAATGGAACCTATGGCAAAAAAAATGCTGGAAGATTCACCTGCTCTTCAAAAGGAATTCGAAGAAAAGAAAGCAGCAGACAAAATATTTGCAAACGACCAAAATGCAATCCTTACCTGGTTTTACAATAAAACAAAATTTTATGATGAACGCTACCTGTTGTATCCGGTTGGCAGGGAATTATAAAATTCATAAAAAAAATAAAATTGTTAAATAGATAAACCAATGGCAACAAAAAGATCATTTCCCGGGCCTATCCCAATCCTCATGCTGGTTATTATACTCGCTGCAATTGCCACCTGGCTATTGCCTGCAGGACAGTATAATAAACTATCCATGGTTGGTAAAAATTTCACCATGGTTACAGACACCAATGAAATTACACTACCTCTTGCACAAAGCACCCTCGACAGCCTGGGCATCCGGATCAAAGTTGAAAAATTTATCAAAGGAGAGATCCGAAAACCGGTATCGGTGCCGGGTTCCTTTACCAAACAAGAGCGGAATCAACAGGGGTTTCTAAGTATTTTACAGGCACCCATTAAAGGAATTGTTGACAGCATCGACATTATTTTATTCACCCTGATCATTGGTGGCTTTATGTATGTTTTCAATGAAACAGGCGCCATGGTAAAGGGCATCACCTGGATAGCACATACCATGAAGGGTCGCGAACACTGGCTTATCGCAATTCTTACTTCTGTATTTTCCTTTTTTGCAGGATCCTATGGCATGGCTGAAGAAGCCATTGTTTTTTATCCAATACTGGTACCGCTTTTCCTGGCTGCAGGTTACGACCTGCTGGTTCCGCTGGCTATTATTTTTGGCGGTACTTCCGTGGGCAGTATTGCAGCTTTTTCCAATCCTTTCTCCACCATCATTGCGTCCAATGCTGCCGGGATCAACTGGATGGACGGGTTGGGGCAACGTTTGATCCTTTGGGCACTCTCTACTGCTTTAATGGTTTGGTACATTTTAAGGTATGCAGCCAAAATAAAAAGAGACCCCACTGCTTCACTGGTGCATAAAATTGACGGAGAAGTAAGTCCATTGTACGATGTAAACATCAGCAACGAAACCAGCTTGCCCAAACTGGAATGGAAAACAAAGCTGCTCCTGCTTATCTATGTCAGCACTTTTTTAACCATGATAGCTGGCGTGGTATTTTTAGACTGGTGGACAACTGAAATGTCGGCATTGTTCCTGGGCTCTGCAATTTTGATCGCAGTAATAACACGCCTGGATGAAAAAATATTCATCCGTGAGTTTATTAACGGGGCAGCAAGTTTATTATCGGTTGCATTTATCATAGGTGTGGCCAGGGGAGTTACCATCGTTTTAAATGAAGGGCATATAAGCGACTCCATTTTATATTATACTGCCAACATGGTACAGGGCATTCAACCGGCATTCTTCATCCTGGGACTGCTGCTGTTCTATATTGTATTTTCTATTTTCATACAATCCTCGTCGGGTATGGCGGTATTAACCATGCCCATCATTGGTGCATTGGCCATCCTGGTAAACGTACCGGGAAGAGAAATTGTGAACTCATACATGTATGGCATGTGCCTGATGTCTTTCCTTGCGCCTACCGGCATGATACTGCCGTCACTGGCCATGGTAAATATAAGTTTGAAGACCTGGTTCAGGTTTATTATGCCGCTGCTGATCATGTTGCTAATCATTTGTATGGCAGCATTGGTAATTGGCATTTACTTGTAACATAAACGTTCAGCAACTTACAATTAAAAAAGCATCCCTCAGTTGGATGCTTTTTTAAAATAATATTTGTTAATGAAGCTTCACCTAATTCCTGGTAACGCCCGCCTGCTTAACTGCAACAGCCTCAATCTCCTTAGCCAATTCGATTATCCTGATTTTTTTCTGGTCATTCTCCATTTGTAAAGCCGTATTTTTTGCCTGCATACCGCTGGCCACTTCACTCGATTTTTTGCGGGCATTTTTTGTATTCTTCTTTATATCCTTATTATTTTTTTTGATGTCTTTTTCCAACCCTTTGATCTCCCTCGTTATTCTTGAAGCTTCCGATCCGTAGAAATCCGTTAAAAATTCCATGCTGAAATCATTCAGGATCTTCTTCATTGCTGCAAACTCTGTTGCATAATTATCCGGGCCAATAAAAAAATCATACCCAAACGACATAAAATAGTTTAACTCCGATCTTTCGCCGGGGGCATCAGTAACACTGGCGTACACGTTCATCCTTTTATCCGAAATGGCTGTAATGATCACATCTGTAGCAGTAATCACTTCTTTATTGGTTAAAAAACCAATGCCTTTTACTTTTACATCATAATGTTTCTTGAAAAAATCATCCCAGGCTTTTTTAACCGTTTTCGGCGATGCATCATATTTTACATACAGGCTTGGCCGCTGCTTATTCTCAAAACTTATGGTCATGGTATCGATCTTATAGGTTTGAGCCTTTACTTGCAGGCAAAATGCTATGGCCATGCCGAGGATAAAATAATATTTTTTCATGGAAGGTTTAGCGGTTTGTTTGACTGCAATTTAAATGAAATAAGTTGCATTGTCCACAACATCTCCCCGTCAGTAGTATCTCATTCTGAAAGAAAAACAATTTAAAATGAATGTCGGGCTCAGCCTCTCGAAGCCGATTCGAATGCCCCGGCGTGGTCTGCGACCAGCCGGAACCAGTAACTTTTAGCTGTCAATAATTATTTCTTTGCACGCTGTATTGGCCAATAAATGTTTCCACTCATAAATAGTAGCAGTGAAATACTGTGGCCAGTATTCGGGGTAGGATTGCTTCATACCTCTAATCTAAAAAAAATAATTAGAATTATTCGTGGCTGGTCAAAGAACACGCCACGGCGCTCAGGAGTTTGAAACCTGGCTTACGGATAATCATTTGTATCAGCTGGCAGAAAAATAAAAAAGCCCCCTAAAAGGAGGCTTGTGCCCAGAATAGGATTCGAACCTACACGTCCTTGCGAACGCTGCCACCTGAAGGCAGTGCGTCTACCAATTTCGCCATCTGGGCATTTTTGATCGTTAATCCGTTAATCCGTTGATACGTTAATACGTGGAGCATAAAACTAATAAACTTATTAATTTAAGAACCAGTTAACGGATTAACGTATCAACGGATTAACCAATTAAAGATTCAGGGTTGCAAATATAGCGCTCTACACCGAAACATTAAAATCTCTCAGCGCATCATTCAAACTTGTTTTAAGATCGGTTGATGGTTTGCGCTGGCCGATGATCAATGCACAGCCAACGCCAAACTCTCCTGCAGGGAATTTTTTAGTATAGCTTCCGGGTATCACCACACTTCTTGCAGGCACAATGCCTTTCATTTCTATAGGCTCAACACCACTCACATCAATGATCTTTGTGGATTGTGTTAATACCACGTTGGCCCCAAGCACGGCTTCTTTTTGCACACGCACGCCTTCCACCACAATACAGCGGCTGCCAATAAAACAACCGTCTTCAATAATTACCGGACTTGCCTGTAAAGGTTCCAATACACCCCCAATACCCACGCCACCACTCAGGTGTACGCCCTTGCCTATCTGTGCACAACTGCCTACGGTGGCCCAGGTATCTACCATGGTACCCTCATCCACATAGGCACCAATGTTTACATAGCTTGGCATCAACACAACATTTCTCCCCAAAAAAGCGCCATACCTGGCAACAGCATGCGGCACGGCCCGTACGCCAAGCGAAGCATAATCTGATTTCAATTTCATTTTATCGTAAAACTCAAATGGAGGTAAGGTAAAGGTCTCCATCTGCTGTATGGCAAAATACATGAGTATGGCCTGTTTCACCCATTCATTCACCTGCCAGTCCTGGGCGTTAGTCGAAGGATTGGCAATGGGTTCCGCTGTTCTTAATCTTCCCTTATCAACTTCTTCAACAACTGATCTTACAGCGTTTGCATATATATCTTCCTTTAGCAGTTCACGATTTGCCCATGCCGCCAGTATTTGTTCTTTTAAATCCATGTGTTTATTTTTTGCAAACTTAATTAATTTGAGCTTCTGCACTAACAGATTAATTAAGTTAAGATGGAAATTGAATTGCACCGCCCTTCAGAAATTTGAATTGCACCGCCCTTCAGGGCGGTGAACCAGGTGAAATTGTATTTGGGCTTTAGCCCATACCTGATCGGGCTAAAGCCTAAATTTTGTTGTTTAATTTTAATCCCTGTCCTGAAGGGCAGGGCAATTCACTGTGTATATTTAAAATTGAATGTATTTTACACCCATGAATATTCTCATTCGCCTGCCCAATTGGTTGGGAGACATGGTTATGAGTACGGCTTTTGTACAGGCTGTAAAAGATGAGTTCCCTGCTGCCACTATTGACCTGGTTGCAAAAAAGGGCATTGATTTTTTACTGGATCATTTTCCGGCACACGGGCAGCGCTACATTTTTTCCAAAGAAGAATATGAAGGCATTGCTGGCGCCCGGAACTTTGGACTGCAGATTAAGGCTCAAAAAAAATATGATCTTTTCTTTTGCCTGCCTGATTCTTTTTCATCGGCTTTCATGGGTTATGCCGCTGGGGCAAAACAACGAGTGGGTTATAAAAAAGAATTGCGTACGCTTTTTTTAACACATGCATATCAAAAACAACAGCATATGCATCGTGTGGAAGAATACATTGATCTCTTACAGCAATTCACAAAAAAAGAAATTTCCATTCCAGGAGTTGAATTGCGATCGGCTGTCACTGAAAAAAACCAGGCGTTGATCATCAATATTAATTCCGAAGCGGAATCACGAAGGTTACCAAAAGATAAAGCCATCAGCATTATATCTGCAGTGCGTAATACAATAGATCAACCAATTATTTTAGTGGGGAGCCATAAAGAAGCCCCGTTTGTAGATGAAGTTTTTAATGCCCTGCCAATCAAAAACAATATTACAAACCTTGCCGGCAAAACAAGTTTACCTGGCCTGGTAAAATTATTCGGCAGCGCTGCGGCTGTATTAACAACCGACAGCGGCCCCGCACATGTGGCCAATGCATTGGGTGTGCATACGGTTGTTTTGTTTGGTGCCGGCAACGAAAACAATACAGCGCCTTACAATAAAAATAAACGAACCATCATTAGGCTGGGTCAATTGCCCTGTGAGCCCTGCGTCAGTAATGTCTGTAAAGTATATGCTGTGCCCGAATGCCTGCTCAGGCTTGATGAAAATTTAATTGTAGCTGCAGTTTCCAAAGCTTTATCATAAATTCGATAATCAAAAAAAACGGTCATGACTTTTGATCAGGATATTGAAGGATCGCTAAACGTATTACGTAAAGGTGGACTGATACTCTACCCTACCGATACGGTATGGGGTATTGGCTGCGATGCTACCCATGAAGCAGCCGTTGCTAAGATCTATGAATTAAAAAAACGCAGGGATGGAAAAAGCATGATCGTTCTGCTGGCCGATGAAAAAGACATCACCAACTATGTTACCCAGCCCGATCCCAGGATCTATGATTATATCAAAGGCATCAACAAACCCACTACATTTATTTATGAAGGCGGCATTCACCTGGCAGAAAATATGATACAGGATGACGGCACTGTTGCCATACGAATAACCAGGGATCCGTTTTGCAAGATGCTCCTCAAGCGTTTTGGCAAACCTCTTGTATCCACATCGGCTAATATCTCAGGTTATCCGCCTCCTGCAATTTTTGAAGATATTGATGTTGAAATAAAAAGCGGTGTTGACTATATCGTGCAACACCGCCAGAATGATCTGACAGAAGCCTCCCCTTCTGCCATTGTAAAATGGAACGCCGATGGGTCTCTAACCATCATACGTCCCTAAATAACCTTCCCCATCCAATATGCATCAGATGGGGAAAGCTGAAATATTATAATGTGAATCCTAAACCGATCTGGAAACTTTGGCTTTTCCATTTCTCTTTATTATCAATATCATTGAGGTTACTTAAGCCTACTGCATAACGCCCGTAAATATTCAGATGGCCAATATTAACCTGTGCGCCACCCAGCATACTGAGATCGCCTGATTTAAAAGCCTGGCGCCCGTTCTCAACCAGGGTATTGCTTTTGTTCATCAACACACCAAACTGCGGGCCTGCCTGTAAAGTAAGAAATTTAACGGGTTTGTAATTTAACAGGATGGGTATACTCAAATACCGTAACTGTACTTTGTCTACCTGGTTAAATTTATACACCGTGCTGAAGTTGCTGGATGTATCTACATTGATCTGGTTAAATAAAACTTCGGGTTGAATGGCAAATTTTTTGCCTAGCCCAACAGAAAAGAATCCACCTGCGTGATACCCGAAAGAAAATTCATCGCTGAATGATTTGCCAGTCAACTTGTTAATGTTTGCACCGCCTTTAACACCAATGTGGAGTCTTTGAGCCATTGCCGTGGTGCCGATGATGCTGAAAATTGCCAGGATAAAGAGTTTTGTTTTCATAAAGTAAAAATTTTTTAGTTCGGAATTATGCATCAAGTAATATGCCACCGGTTGAATTCTTTTTACAATCTTTTGTTAAGAGAAAGAAACTGTTAGAACGAGAACCCCATCACTGTTGAGAATACTGTAGTTAATCTTTTTTCAGTAGTTGAAGGTAAATAATAATCAACATAAAGCCCGGGGCTGATATAAAATTTTTTGTATTGGTATTTTAATGCCAGTGACGCTGCTATTGACTGCAATTGAAATTTCGAATCAGATTCAAAGCGGTTCTTAAGAATCTTTTGCAAACGGGGGAAATTGTCTAACCGTGTGCTGTTAAGTCCTGGTGCTTTTACCTGTTGTCTTCCTGCTACCAGCATCAGTGAAGGTGTAAATCTAAGCCCATCATCTTTTGAGAACAGCTTGTAAAAATAGAAATCATGAAGTATATAAGGTGACAGACTGAGATCAGAAAGTTTTACGGTTAATTTCCTCGGGATAGCATTAATGGTGAACGTGTCGGTAAACTTTCCCCTATTGTAACCAATGGAGAAGCCGGGTTCAATAAAAGTTTTTGTGTATAGTAAATTACCATAAAAACCATTTTGAAAAGGGTTAGGCGAAAAATTAGAGCCCGTGTTAAAAATATACCTTGTATAAGAAACGCCGACGTTGACAGATTTGCCATAATATTCAAAATATGGGTTTACAGCATATTGGTAGGGTTTAAACTGACCGCTGTCTGCCGCAAAAAAAACACTTGCAGCCAATCCAAAACCACTTTTATGGTGATAGTCGATAGCCGGGGTCAACACAAAACTTGATGTTAACCCGGCAGCATTGGCGTTATTATTATCAGCACTAAGTAACTGGTTACCGGCCCCTACGCGTATCTCAAAAAAACTTTTCTTCTCTCCCATGATCAGCTTTACGAACTCGTCTTCCCTGAACATCGAATCCAGTAAACGGCGCTCTTCTTTGGTAAGCGGAGTTGTTTGTGCATCGGCATATGAAACAGCCGTTGAAAAGGACAGCAGTAAAAAAAATTTATACATGAAGGTTGAGTTAGGCATGCTATAGATACCAAAAACCAAATTTAGTTTAATAGCTACAAAAAAAAGAAAGCCTGAACAGGGTGAATTTGATCTTATATTTATCATTATGCCAAAAATGAAAATAAAAAGCCTACCTTTGCGCCCATTATTTAAAAACTGAGAATTACATGACATGCTCAGTTGCTGTTGCAAATAGATTTCTTTTCGGGATGATTTGATCTCCCCTGTACTTTCCAACGGCCAAAAGCATGACACGGTATATACCCAAAATTGGGAACCGGAATTACATGTGGCTATCGCAAAACAAATTACATGAATGCATTTGAAGCCTTAGGCTTGAACGAACAATTGGTACAATCTGTTACCGACCTGGGATTTGAAACACCAACAGAAATACAGGTAAAAGCTATTCCGGTTTTATTATCGGGCACAACCGATTTTATCGGCCTGGCACAAACAGGTACCGGTAAAACCGCCGCTTTTGGTTTACCCTTATTACAATTAATTGATGGCTCCCAACGCCATCCACAGGCATTGATCGTTTGCCCTACTCGTGAACTGTGTCTGCAGATCACCAACGACCTGGAAACGTATAAAAAACACAGCAAAAATATTGTTACAGAAGCAGTATATGGTGGTGCATCCATCATGATGCAGATACGTAACCTGAAAAGAGGTGTGCATATTGTTGTTGCAACACCAGGCCGTTTGATAGACCTGATCGAAAGAAAAGCAATTGACCTGCAAAAAGTAAAATATGTAGTACTTGATGAGGCTGATGAAATGTTGAACATGGGTTTCCGTGATGACATTGATTTTGTTTTAAAGAACACCATCAACAGGGAAAGCACCTGGTTATTCAGTGCCACCATGCCACCGGAAGTAAGGGCCATTTCTAAAAATTATATGGAAACGCCTAAAGAAGTTACTGTTGGTAAAAAGAACAGTGGCAATGTCAATATCGATCACCAGTTCTTTGTAGTGCCTGCCAGTCAGCGTTTTGAAGCATTAAAGCGTTTGATCGATTTTAATCCCGGCATGTATGGTATCATTTTCACCCGTACCAAGGCAGATGCACAGGAAGTTTCTGAGCGTTTGGCAAAATCGGGTTACGAGATCGAAGCATTGCATGGCGACCTGTCGCAACAACAACGTGATAAAGTAATGGGCCGTTTCCGCA
>JBDSGK010000033.1:0-14270 GCA_039919015.1 Ferruginibacter sp. | reverse complement strand
GTTGCCAGTATCTCTTTCTTAAAGGCATCAGTTACCTGAACCATGTAGACACCTGCTGCCAGGTGTTTTGCATTTACATTCATAGAGCTGTAAGGTCCGGTGATCGGGTAGGTCTCATCAAACACTCTTTGGCCCGCTTCATTATACATGATCACGTGACGCACAAATCCCAATTGCTGCGCATTGGTATAGTACCTCACTATGAACTGGCCATTGTTTGGATTTGGATAGATCCACACCACACCCGCAGCAGATGCAGAATCTTTGATCAACACTGCATTTGATAATGCTGTACAACCTGCTGTGGTGGTTGTTCGTACGGTGTACAATCCCAGGGCGTCAACCCCTACAACAAGACTTAAACCCGTTGCTCCAGCTACCGGATTACCATTGCGGTACCATACCGTGGTATTGGTGGCATTGGCAGGTGTTACGGTTGCCGTCAGCGTTGAGGTCTGGCCAGGCATCAGGCTTGTTGGTGAGGTAGCCGTAAGTGTTATCGTTGGCTGAACATTTACTGTTACCGTTACACTTGCACAGGTTGTTGTATTACAAGTTCCTTCTGCCCTTACAAAATAAGTAGTCGTTGCGCTTACGGTCAGGTTAAGTGTTGCTCCTGTTCCTACCAATGTGCCTCCACAACTTCCGCTATACCATCTCCAGGTTGCGCCCGATCCCAGTGAACCGCCCGTTACACTTAAAGTAACTGCTGTTGGTCCGCACACAGAACCAGAAGATGCTGTTGCTGCTGTTGGGGCGACAGAAAGTGAGCTTACTGTTATCGATGTTGTTGCTGTTACAACTCCACATCCGCCACCCGCTGCTATAGTATAAGTAACCGTATAGGTTCCCGGTGTGCTGGTTGCAAGTGTTACTGTTCCTGTTGATGCATTGATGGTCAATCCTGCCGGTGCTGCTGAATAAGTACCCCCTGCTGTTCCTGTACGGGTAACAGTGGCTGTACCTGCATTCTGGCAATAAGGATTACCGGCATAGCTGATCGTTGCTGCAGGAAGTGTGGTAATGGTGATGGTTGTTGTTGCTGTTACTGCAGGACATCCGCCACCCGCTGCTAAAGTATAGGTAACGGTATAAGTACCGGCTGTACTGGTTGCCAGGTTAACATCACCTGTTGCTGCATTGATCACTAATCCTGCAGGTGCTGCTGAATAAGTACCACCTGCTGTTCCTGTACGGGTAACAGTAGCTGTACCGGCATTCTGGCAATAAGGATTACCGGCATAACTGATCGTTGCAGCAGGAAGTGTGGTAATGGTGATGGTTGTTGTTGCTGTTACTGCAGCACATCCGCCACCGGCTGCTAAAGTATAAGTAACGGTATAAGTACCGGCTGTGCTGGTTGACAGGTTCACATCACCTGTAGCTGCATTGATCACTAATCCGGCCGGGGCTGCTGTGTAAGTACCGCCTGCTGTACCTGTTCTTGTTACAGTAGCTGTACCTGCATTAGAGCAATAAGGTGATCCTGTATAAGCAATCGTCGCCGCAGGAAGTGCAGTAATGGTAATGGTTGTTGTTGTTGTATAGGTTGCACAACCTCCAGAAGCTGCAATGGTATAAGTAACCGTGTAAGTACCAGCTGTACTGGTTCCCAGTGTTACCGCACCTGTTGCTGCATTGATGGTTAAACCGGCAGTTGAACTATAAGTTCCACCTGCTGTTCCTGTTCTGGTAACATTGGCTGTTCCTGCATTAGAGCAATAAGGTGATCCTGCATAGCTGATCGTTGCTGATGGTGCAGGGGTAATGGTAATGGTTGTTGTTGTTATGGTAATGCCACAACCACCGCTTGCTGCTATGGTATAAGTAACCGTATAGGTTCCCGGTGTGCTGGTTCCCAGTGTTACCGCACCTGTTGTGGCATTGATGGTTAAACCGGCAGTAGAAGAATACGTACCGCCAGGTGTACCAAACTGGCTAACCGTTGCTATACCTCCATTTGAACAATAAGGATTATTCAGGTAGAAGATAATTGCGTTGGGTGCCTGGGTGATCGTAATGGTTGTGGTTGTTGAGAACGCACCACATCCGCCACCGGCTGCAATGGTATAGGTAACTGTATAAGTACCCGGTGTACTGGTGTTTGGTGTAACCGTACCTGTTGCTGCATTGATGGTTAAACCTGCCGGTGCAGCAGAGTATGTTCCGCCTGTAGCTCCTGTACGTGTTACCGGTGCGGTAAGATCTGTTGAGCAATAAGGAGAACCAGCATAAACAATAGAAGCAAGTTGAGTTACATAAACATCATCAACATAAACACCAACTGCAGCAACGCTGGCATCAGTTGCTCTTCTGAAACGAAATAGAATATTTTGTCCATTGGCAGCTGCAGGTAAATTGACAGAAGAAGTAATAAAGCCCCCGGAATTTCCTGTCCATGCCTGGCGACCTGCAATCGGGCTTCCAAACAAAGTACTTATTGCACCTGTATATCCTCCTGCAAAAAAACTACCACCCGCTGTAATGATATCAGCAAATGATCCCCCATTTATTGATATTTCCAAAACCATTCCGTCGAATGTATTTTCAAGATTAAAGTTATTCCTGAAAGATAAACGGTTGGTACCGGTAGCAGCAACAGCATAAGGCCTTGTGTCCAGGTATTCGTCCGAAACACAATTTGGATCATTGGTAAATGCTGCATTGGGGGCGCTTGAACTTGCCGCGTTTGTAGTTCTCCATGGAATTGATGCAACACAACTTCCTGCTCCCGTTGTTGCAAACCAGCCAACAGGTAAAACAGGAGGAGTTACGCCATCAAAAGTTTCAACACAGGGAACTACACAATTAGCGATCGTGATATTGGTGGTAGTGGTAAATAAAGGGCAAGCGCCACTTGCAGGGATTGTATAAGTAACCACATAAGTTCCAGGGGTACTTGTTCCTAATGTTACAGCACCTGTTGTTGTATTAAGTGTTAGGCCTGGGGTAGAAGAATATGTTCCGCCTGCTGTTCCAGTTCGGCTAACATTGGCTGTTCCGGAAATTGTGCAATAAGGCGAGCCTGTATATGCAATGGTTGCAGCCGGTGCAGGGGTTACCGTAATGGTAACAATATTTGAAAAAGCAGTAGTTGGTCCTGTTGAACAGGTTACCTTAAGCCTGTAATAAGTAGTGGATGTTATTGTACCGGTAGAAGCGCTGGCAGGATTTGTTTGTCCGGCCATATCATTGATATTGGTTACAAAATTATCATTGGAATATTGCCACTGGTAACTGATCCCAAAACCAACAGAATAACCGGTAGCTGTAATGGTTCCCGAACCTGAATTACAGAATGGACCGGAAACGGTATTTGCCGTACCTCCAACAGGTGAAGTACAAGGTGGTGGTAAAAATTCAAAAGCTCCGGCATCAGGATTCGCACTGCGAACCACATCAAGAATATCATCTGTTATGCCTCCCACAGCAGATGTCCCCATTAGTGTACCATCAACAAGGAAATTTGTTGGAGTGAAATTTCCTGTAGCAGGATTAGCAAATAATGGATCTGCAGAAATTGAATTCAGATCTTTACCGGTTCCCTGCCAGTCCAAAAGCGTGTTATATGGCGTAGAGCCAACCTGCGCAAAAGTTTGTGTGCCTCCCGGTGCATTTAAATAAGAAACGTTATAGTTAGATGTAAAAGGAGCGCTGGTAGCAGCTACGTCAATGATCCGCTTAACACCTGTACCCAGACGGGTTACAACAAAAATGTTATTCCGCATATCTAAACCGGACTGTGCAGTGGAGTTTGATAAATTGATAGCATTTGTATTGGATGTACTTGCACCCGTAGCATTATTCAATACAATGGTATTGTGATAAATATTTACAGGCCCTGTTACAGAATTATCCTGGATACCGTATTGGGCGCCATCGTTGTTCATACCATATATCAGGTTGTTTTGAATGGTACCCGATGTTGGCGCCGTTGTAGTTCCGCTCATATACACACCACGGCTGATAGTTGTCGAACCGGGCATACTGCTGTGCAGATCATAAATCCGATTCTTCTCTAATAAAAAAGAAAGTGAGCCTGCGGGAACTGTAATACCGGCAGGTGTTACAGCATCACTCCCGGAGTTGGAACGGAATGGCCTGCGGATAATATTTTTTGAAACCCGGCACCCATTTGTGTACGACAGGTAAACACCAAAGCCATACCAGTCAAGCACGGTATTGTTAATAACCGAAATGCGGGTTAAAGGTTGGGTCCAGTGTACACCGGAAAGCTGAATGGCTGAGTATCCGCCACTGACTGTATTGCCCGAGATGATCACACTGTCTGAAAGCGAACCATCAAGTAACCAGTTAGATCCTGATATAATGATACCAAAAGAAATAGATGTGGAATTGATGATCGATACATTCACTATATTATTTCGAATAACAAGTTTTGAAGAACCGTTGGTGATATGGATGCCCCTGCCCTGTGTAGCGTGCAAACTATTTACCCTCAGGTTCTCAACGATCATATAATTAACAGCATTCAATTGCAGGATATGGTCATTTGCAGCTACTGTTGGATTATATTCAAGGACCTGGTTATTACCATTTAAAGTAACCGTATTTATTGCGCTGGTACCGGGAATGGTATTGAAGACAACCTGTTCGTTGTAAGACCCGTTCAATACGGTAATGGTAATCGGTGAACAAACACCATACATAGAAAGTGCATTGGCAACACTTTGAAAACTGGTAAAATTGGTTGAAGTTGCCGGTGCCGAAACATTGATGGTAATAGCACCCTCAAAACCTCTGCGGAAACCATTGTAAGTATAGGTATCGTTTGCAGGGTTGGTATCAGTTCCGCCATTTGGATTGGAGGAAGTTGCTGAAAAATTATAAATATTATTACCTGTTACCGGCACATTACCTAAGGTTACAATGGTTGTTAAACCCGGTCCCAATGGTGGCCCCGTCCAGTTAACAACTGTTTGAGGTACCCCGTTAACCGTCCAGTTAATATCAACACTGTTCAATGTATTGCTGCCCGCATTGGTCAACTCAAACTTCACATCCAGGGTATTGGCACAATGTGGGATCGATGGTAAAATAAAATTGGTAATGGCTGCATCACCAATCGGCGGTGTAAATTCATAGGCGCCCGGATCGGGAGTTGCACTACGGGTAGCGCCGGTAATATCTGTGGTAATACCAGTGCCGGCGAAAGCCTGGTTATTAATTACAGCAGACCTTGGGATTGGATTGGTAACAGAAACAAAGAAAGGATCAACCTCAAAGCTTGCCGCATCCTGTGAGCTTGCCGCTTGCCACGATGCTAAAGTCGGAAATACTAATGGTGTTGGAAAACTTGCAGAGGAAGGTCGATAAGCAATATTTCCTCCCGGTACCCAAAAAACATTATTGTTACTGATTAGTCCTGTTGGCGGAGTTAACACGGCAAGTTCGATTGCGTGCTTTAGCCCAGTTGAAGATTGTGTAATACTGAAAATATTATTTCTTAGAATTGAACCTGTATTGCTCAGCTCTTCTCTAAACCCTTTTAAGGTGCCTGTTGTTGCAACAGGATTATCAAAAGAAATAGTATTGAAATATATTTCCGGCGCAGTAGCTCCGGTTCTAACCCTGATACCCTCAATATTTCCGGTTGTAGAACGGATATCGTAGATCAGGTTATTATATACTTTATGTCCTGTGCCATTAAACAGATAAATGCCAACAAAACTGCCGGTAGTTTGAGACATCTTAATAAAATTATCAAATACCCTTCCATTTATATTCGCAGCCTGTGCCAATTGTATGGCATTTGCTCCTGAAGCGCCGGCACTTTTGTCAAAATGGTTGCCATTCACACTGGCTCCGTTCGTTTCTCTCAGGTAAACACCATTGCTGCTAAAATCATTGATATTATTATTTGAAATAACAACATTTGTTGCAAGCGGAGAAGCAAGCCCATTTACAGAAACCCCATAACCTCCCCATGTTGAAGTATTGCCTGTAAAAGTTAAAAAATCAAAAGTTCCACCGGGCGTAAGAATACCCGACGGATCGCCGTTGGCAACCATGGCGCCCAAAAGCGTGCTTGTTGCCGAACCCATATTTGTTACGCAATTGCTTATTGTAATATGGTTTCCTGAATTAAGAATATGTATACCGATAAACCCCGTAGAGCCGGTGAACATATCAATATGAAGATTATTAATTGTAAAATATTTGAGGTCGATAAGCCTGATGATATGGCGACCGGGATTAGCATTGTTCTGAATGATCGCTGTATCAGAAGTTATGGTTTCTCCACTTCCCTGGATGGTTACTGTTGCAGCAGCACCAATGCCGGTTATGTTCGAAAAAACAACCTGTTCTGTATAAGGTCCTGAGCCGGCAGTAACAGTTGCAGTTACATTTCCGCTAACACCACAACTTGTAAGAAAACTGGAGAAGTCTGTGAAGCTGTTGAAGTTTGTTCCTCCTGTAGCAACCGTCTGGTTGATGGTATAGGCACCGGCCAGTGGGGTACAAACAATAATATTTTTCGTGAAAGAATTGTTTGCTGGATCTGCATCAGCCCCTCCATTTGGATTGCTGACCGTTGTAGCGATGGTATGTGGCCCACCCGCAAAAGAATTTGACCCGATGGTTACTGTAGTGATAGCGCCCGGTAACAATGATCCCGCCCATGGAAAATTTACAGGAGAACCGCCATCGATCGTAAAGCTGATGGTTACATTCGTTAAAGTATTAGCGCCTGTATTTCTTAAATTCACATCAATATTCTGAACACCCGCAGGCGCAGATACGGGGTTGGGCATACCTGTAAGTGCAGCATCATTTCCTGTGGTTGGGATCCCAAGCCTGATCTGTGGCCTTATTGACGTACGTGTAAGTGTTGCCGCAGGAGCAGCAATAGTTCCGTTCGCATTTGCTGCGGCATTGGTCAGCGTACTGATCGTTCTCCATAAAAAACCGGTATTTGTCCAGTCGGTTGGACGAATCAATTCGGTTATCACTTCAAGATTTTGCACACCATCCCAGGTGAAAAAAGGAGTAGCAGTGTTAAAATTAAAATTCATCCAGCCAACAGCAGCAGGAACACTGTCGGTGGTGGATTGATATACCAGTGTAGCAGCAGCTGTTTCGGTTGCAAAAGTTGGGCTTGCCGGAAAAGTAGTAGCAGCATTGTGTTTCAGCCAGATCCTGATGGTTAGATTTTTATCGTAATAATGTGCAAGGCCTGTTTTTTCCCAGGCAATGCTAAGCAGATTTTTTGCCCCGGTAATACCTGCAGTATTTAACTCGGCCACAGAATAGATACACATATGCCTTTCGTTACGGTCACCCGCTGTGGTGGAATTGGAGAGGCCCGAAGTACTTGTTGTGCTGGTAGCTGTACCAATAGTTACTAAGGTTTGTGCCGAAACAGACAGGGAGCAGCATAAAATGATCAAGCCTGTTACAACAAGAAATATTTTTTTGAAGATCGCCGGACTTAGTAAAAATTTTTTAGGTAGAAATTCATGTTTCATAATTCAGTCAATTTATTTTCATAATAAGCAATACAAAATAAATGATCACCAATATTTTGGAAAGATTGGAATGAGCAATCAAAAATTTAAGGGGTTTTGAGTAACGAAAGTTACTTGATTTCAAAGAACCGGCAAAAAACCAAACAATTATGTTATGCTAGTTTGGATCTACACGATCACATCAATTACTATTTATATAAAACAAAAAAACCCCAACATTGCTGTCGGGGGTCTGTGGTGTGGGGCGGGATTGAACCGCCGACACAAGGATTTTCAGTCCTTTGCTCTACCCTTTACCCATCTATGTTTCGTGGGTTTTAGACGGTACCAGCGTCAGCCGGTGCGTCAGTAAACTCCATTTCACATGTACACAGACCCACAAATCGTTTCGACAGTGAGCCTGCAGACGAGATCCTACATCAAATTCTACATCGATGGCAACAGGTACCGGTACTACAATGGCAAGGCTATTGGTATTCCCTGTAATCCAAATCATGCGAAGACTATCAAAGAGCGCAATCGGGCATTAAACACACTTTGCTACAATTTAAAGAAGATGCTTGATGCAGGCTGGCAACCTCATCAGAATGAAACAGAATCGGCACCTGAGAAGCCAAAGCTTTTTATCGGGGAGCAGTTTGAAATACTTCTGAATGACCTGCAACAGCAAGACCTTAGCAAGTTATACAAAAGAGACATTGTACTAGTTGGTAATAGCTTTGTCCGGTACCTAAAAGAGAACAACCTCTACAGTTTTGCTACTGGGAAACTGGATTCTACTCACATTGAGAAATTCCTGAAACAGTACAACCATGCTGCTACCTATTACATGAATAAACGCCGCACCCTTGGCGGGATCTTCTCCCGGTTAGTAACGCAAAAGATAATCAGCGAGAATCCGGTACACCAAACCTCACACTTAAAGGAGAAAGCAACACTGCATCAGGCTTATACAAAAGAACAGCTTCACACAGTGCTTGATTATTTAAAAGGCCATAACCCAACTTTGTATTTATGCTCAATGCTTATGTACGGTTGTTTATTAAGGCCACATCAGGAGATCCGACAACTTTTCCGGCGAGACTTTAATGAAAACTGTACTGTAATCTCACTTGGAGGGAATAGTAATAAAAGCGGTCGGATAAGAACTGTTCATGTACCGGAGTATGTTCAGGAAGCTTTGAGGCAACAGGAGATACATGCAGCGAATGTAAATACCAATCTCTTCACCGGTACCGCAAGCGTCTTCAATGACTCTTACTTCAACACGATGTGGTCGAGAGTTAAGGCGATACTGTTAAAGGATAAAATGATCGGAGAGAACCATACTCTCTATTCATTTAGACATACCGCAGCGGTGAACTTGTACATGAAAACAAAAGACCTGTATAAAGTACAACAAGCATTAGGTCATAGTTCTATGACAGTAACTTTGACCTATATGCGAAGCCTTGGTATTATGAATGCTGTAACGGCAGACGATGTACCTGATTTATAACAAGAGCCGGGGAGAAGTTCTCTCCGGCCTTTATTTGTCGATATTGAAATGCAAGCAATAGAATAAATCCCAACATTATCTCTCTCCTTATAGTCATGATTGCATCTATCATAATCAGGGATATAGGTCTCGGTCTTCTTCCTTTGCCGCAAAAACACACGCCAGGTATCGGCAAAGACATGTTCGTTCCTCACATCACTTTACCTCTGCTCCTGCGTCGCATACCTGTCATGGTTTTTGGGCTGCAGTCAGTCGCCTTCGTCCGGTCGCTCATGTCTTCAGTACAGCAATGCTATCCCTCAAACCTATTCTAATTGCAGTACTGCATACAGCGACCTCCTCCATAAATCCGCCACCTGCGAGTCGTAAACGGCACTGGCACAAATCCTGTATTGCAATATTGGCACAATTCCACGCTCATGTAAACATGCCACATATTGCAAGCCACGTTGTGGTCATGCTTTCGCCTCCTTCGTCGGCTTCCAGCACTCTCCCCGCTTACTCCATGGCGGGTGGTGGCGGGCGGTCAGCATTACTTCTGTCGTTCGTTCCTCACTTCTTCAAGAAATCTTCAAAATAAATTATGGTAGAACGTAGTATAATATTTTCAATCAATTCCGGGAGGAAGGGGCGGAAATAAACATTTTCTGAATTAAGTGTTCAGCATCAATATATGTTGCCCAAGCCTTTAGAAATAGCTCTCTGTCTAAATTTATTTTTGCAGTTCTAGCTTCTCCTTCTGTCATCACGGAGCTACCTCGATCATAAACATCGCAATGGGAGAAGTTATGCAGTCCTTTATTTATTAAAGGACTATAAAACATGGAATAATTAGAATACGAGGTAATTATCCTTACATTACTACAAGCAAAACCGTAATATTGATGTTTCGGGGGGCGGGCATTAATCTTACCAATGGCTCTACAATGCCTTAAAGTCTCTAATTCTAATCTATTGCAGGAAAGTTCGTATTCATTAGTTTCAGTGTTTAGAACGAATTGTAAGAAATTTGCTTTTAACTTCCTAGTATTAGAGTTAAAATTGTGTGGGCTATAAATATGCCTAATTATTCGTTCATCATGAAAAAATTTACCTGGGTACTTACTCCCTAACCAAACTACTAATCTCGTTGGTAATTTCTCCAATATTTGAAAAAATATCTTTGCCATCAATAAGTTTTGGGGTTTTATTTGAATGGGTAACAAAATAAGAATAGCTATTGCTTCCAATCTCTAAAGAGATTTTCTCTTCTGAAGAATTCACCCATTCAAAAGTAATTGTACCATGAGGGTTCGGAAAAATATCTGAAACTTTTTCAAGTAGTACGTCATTCAAACAAGTCACAAAATTTATTGCATTTTGTCCTGATTGTGTGGCTACAGGAACAGAATTATATCCATCCCAATTTGCATTTAACGAAATAAATTCATTCACCCTGCTAAGTGCCGACATGAAAGGATTATTTACAAAATTAAATGCCTCTGGAATTGATGTTTCATACTCGTTTACAAAATATCCCATATTGTTGTTGCTCATTGGCTTCTTATTAATTGAAGGAGAACTAATGGTAATGCAATCGAAAATATTGATATCGTTATTTATTAAATCTGGAAACATTATCATAATTCCTTTCTTAGCTTTTCTGTTATTAAAGATTCGAAAAAATCATTAACAGGTCCATGAGTTTTATTTGCTTGTTCAATCCAACTTGGATTATTCATGGCAAAGGTATCTTTATTCTGGGCGCCACATTCGAAATTAATGTTAAAGGCGTTTGATCCCAGCTGGGCTTGAAATTTAGAAATTAAAAGATTTGAACCATTATCTATTACCCGGTGTATCACTGTGTTTGTCTCAGTACCCAATGATTTATCCAAGGGCGTGACAAGTTTAAAATATTCGGATAACGGTTCGCTACTGCTTTTATTAAATCTATTCAGGTAAACTAAATTGCACCCTCTTTCTCCATTCCCTAGTCCTAGTGTTTTATATATCTCTGAATATGGTTTAATAAAGTTGTCTACAAAATTATTCCACACCGTATAATTTTGCGTTACGTGAAACGAGACTCTGTTTTTGCCCATTAAAATGGCCATGCCCTCTTTATTCTTAAATATGACCTGATCTTCTACCTCTGGTTGTTGAACCATTGGCCTATTTCGTTGCATGCCAAAGACTAATTGAAACCCTTTTCTTTCTTCTTTCTCCGTAAACCCTCTATTTATAATTTTTTCGTAAAAACGTCCGAAGAATGTACTATCCCATTGTGTAGTTTCTTTAGGAAAGTGAAAACCGCAATTTACCTCAACAAGATGCTTATTTGAATATTGCATAAAAGCTTTAGGGGATAAATGTAGACAAATTTACGTAAATTATCAATATTTCTCAAATATCCAAAAGATGTGTTCTGCCGCAGCCGCCGCCAAAAGCGTGCAAGATTAGATTACTGTGGCGGCTTTGCCTTGCGCAAAGAAGATATATGATTGCATATGGAGAGAATACTCCGGTACAAAAAGATCGGTGCTGCAATCATATATCTTCTTTGCACCGAACTCCCGTATAGCAAAAGAGAGAGCTTTATAACTCTCACTTTTGAATCAAATCCACGAACTTCGTGGTGCTATAATTTGACTTGAGCAAAGGTATTCCTTTTAAAGAATCCGGGCATCAATAGATGCATTGAATCATCTTTTCATTGACATTCAGCCTCTCTTGTCAACTTCGCAGCACCCTTTACTGGTACCGGAGTAATCGCAACAAATCACGCTAAATCAAGCGAAACTCAAAATTTGCGTAACATCATTCTGTACGGAATCAGCCATGGGCGCAGTTTATAGCATGAATTAGCATCAGTATTATTTTTCTATATAGTATACTATAGAAAATGGCGAATCAGTCGAGCTATCTGATCCTCAACGATTTATATGATTTTATAAACTCAAAATTTGCGAATATGGCAACAAAAAGGACATCCACAAAGAAAATAATAAAGAAGAAAGCCATTAAGAAGGAACCGGTACAAAAGAAAATTCCCTCGGTAAAACCTAAGGCCGTAAAAGCCGAAGCACCCCGTTCCATATTTGACCTTTCATATATTCTTAACCCACTTGTAGCAAATAACGAGGCGGTTGTGAAATCAAGCCTTAGTTCTACTGATCTTGATATTAAACAGGGAAGCCAAGCCAGTGGACATGTTAAAACTTGGTCAGAACATGATGAGGGTAACCATTTAAAACTTTTTCTCGATGCCAGTAATAAAAATTCCATTTTTAAGTTGTCTCCACGGGCAATGACTTTATATGTATGGATTTTGTATACCCTTTCACATAAAACCGATATAATTACCATAGAACCCAAGGAAGTTTCTTCGGAAATCGCAATGACAGAAAACACGGTACGGCTTGCAATAAAAGATATGGAAGAGGCCAAGCTCATTTATAGAATAGGCATTACCCGAGGTGCCGAGTTGTACCATGACTTCTATGTAAATTCCTTGTTTATGTTTCGTGGTAGGAGATTTCATTACTACCGGCGATTTCTTGCAAAGTACAAGATGTACCGTAATGATCAGGATAGAGATGCTGATTCAGAAGAAGATTAATGTATAGAACCTTCACGTTGCCAAGCCTTTCGCCATATTATTAAATCAATTAAAGATGCTTTAATAATTTAACTTTTTGATGTTAATATACCTGTACCATTTCTGTCTTTATCAACTGAGAAATATGTCTCACGGATAGTGTTATAGCCAATTCTAAATTCCACATTTATATAAACACTCCATTCTAAATTTCACAGAATTGGTTTAAATAAAATCGACAATTCACTGCATAAAACATTTTGTCAATATCGCTCTCACACGGAACCACTTCGATAAAGTCACCCCCTAAGTTTTGGGGAATCCAAATACCCCGCCATTAAAATTTAAGCAAATAAAAAAGCCACCCATGATTTACCAATATGTACCGGTATCACCAGAAGGTTACTTGTTAGGCTTTGAAGGAAAGCTAAATTGAAAGAGATCAGCAGGCTTGGCACCCAAGGCTTGAGACAGAAGATATATAGTAGAAACTGTTGTATTACTTACACCTCTTTCAATCTTTGCTATTTGGGAATATTCTATATCTGCCTCAAAGGCAAGCTCCATCATAGTCATGCCCTTTTTGTTCCGAAGCTTCCTTAGATGCTCTCCAAATGCTTTAAGATATGCTTTATTGCGCGTGTTATTCACATTGGCAATGTGGCACAAAAGCTATATTTTTAGTATGGCATATATACCATAACCTAATTCTTCCTATTTATCCTTAACTATAAATCTTAACTATGACTCAATTCAAACCTCCACTGTTCAAGACTATTTTATTTGCTACAGCAATGTTCTTGGTCACGCAATTGTATTCTCAGAATTATATCTATAAAGGCACTCAACAAATTCCTTCAACAAGCACATGGAGGTTTACAACGAGTGGTGGGATCTCTGGAAGCCTTGAAGTAACAGTTGCCAAGTCCAGAACTAATGCCTACATGATGTTAGCTATTGACGTTCCGGTACCACAATTTGCAATCTCCGGATCAGTGTATTTAATTCTCCAAAATGGCAATATGATTGTATTGAATTCAAGAGTTGCCAAAGACCATGTTGATAATCAGTCTAAAGTGCTTTTTAATATCAGTTCTGCAAATTATACGCTTCTCCAAAAAAACGATATTATGAAAATACGTTTTACAATTGGTGACAGCATGATGAAAACGAAAGAGAATTATACAGCCAACAATGAATACTCAAAGTATTCGACAGCTATAGAAATAAATGCTCTTAAAGATTAATCTATACTAAAACAATTTACTTATGTCACACAATGAGCAATCCGATAAAAAGAAAGGCCTCAGCTTTGGCGAGAAACTTATTAGCTGCACAGTTATAACACTCACTCTGATTACACTATACTATTTCTTCCAAAGCGGGGCATGGACTTTTTTCATACCCTAACAGGAACCCGCTTTAAAATTGCGTCAGTAAATGCGTCAGCAGAAGGCCAGATTACCTGGATTAATCCGGTACCGGCACAAACAACATTAAACCATATTTATTCACCCAAAACCCACGTACATAAAGGGTATTAATACAAAAAACCCCAACATTTCTGTAAGGGTCTTTGTGGTGTGGGGCGGGATTGAACCGCCGACACAAGGATTTTCAGTCCTTTGCTCTACCAACTGAGCTACCGCACCATCCATAATCAGTTAATTGTGATTTGGGCAGCAAAAATAAGGGTATTCTG
>JBDSGK010000032.1:0-4789 GCA_039919015.1 Ferruginibacter sp. | reverse complement strand
AGCTTTTTGTAAAAGAAATATTAAAGCAACTAAACTATAAAAAAACAGGAGCCGTTACGGATACAGATCTTTACCGTTATGCAGATAGTGTAATTGCCAAACCAAATTCAGAAACAGGTAATGCAGCAGTTTATCCCATTACCAATAAAACAATTTACAGTTTTGCGAAAACAAAACTTACCGGTAAAGACTGGCTTGATTTTGTGAGAAGCTACAAAGGGGCGGGAGAACTTTACCGTGGAGAAAGCAATGCCGCTTTAGTTGATAAATTTGTTTCTTCTACCTTGTTGGATTATTACAAAAAACACCTGGAAGAATATAATTCCGATTTCCGTTATCAAATGGAAGAATTTAAAGATGGCAATGTATTGTTTGAGATTATGGAAAAGTATATCTGGGGAAAGGCAGCAAATGACGGGAGTGGTTTACAAAAACTTTACAACGAAAATAAAACCAGATACCTGTGGGGTGCCAGTGCCAATATCCTTTTATTTAACTGCGCCGGTAAAGCCAGTGCAGATGAAGCAAGGGTTGCACTTATACAAGGAAAAGAGTGGAGAAAGATCGAGGAAGAAAGCAGTAACAAAATACAGGCAGATTCAGGCAGGTTTGAGCTTTCGCAAATACCCGTTAACATTGATACAAGGATGGCTCCGGGAACAGTTTCAGAAACTATAGTTGCTCCAGACGGCAATGCAAGTTTTATCAAACTTATCAGTCGTCATGACGCAAACCTGCAGCGTAACTTTGAGGAAGCAAAGGGATTAGTTATTAATGATTATCAGAATATACTTGAAGAAAGCTGGATAACAGACCTGAAAAAGAAATACCCCGTAAAAATAAATGAAGCCGTTTTCCAGTCGTTACTGAGGTAATGACAATATAATTACAATGTAAAAGCCTGCCTTCTACCCCAGTTGGCAGGCTTTTTGCGTAAGGGGGTAATAAGAGCAGAAAACGGGTATAAAAAGTGATGAGATCATATCCTCAAACCCGGATTTAAAAACAAAAAAATATAAGATGAAAAAATTAATTTTAGCATTGGCTTTAACAACAACAGCAGCTTTAAGTACTAAAGCTCAGGTTTATGTACAGGGTGGATTAAACCTTGCCAACATCTCTAAAACAAATGATGGTCAAACAGAAAAGAACAATATACTCCCGTCATTCAATGTGGGTATATTGGGCCGGTTAGACCTGGCTTCCATGTTTGCATTGGAATCAGGCCTTTTATTGACCGGTCATGGTTCAAAAGCAGAAACTTATTTCAATGGCGGCAATGATTATATAAAGACAAGATTCAACCCTTTATATATCCAGGTGCCTTTAAATGCAGTAGTAAAAATTCCATTGGAAAACAAATCCAGCATATTTTTTAATGCCGGTCCTTATGTTGCAGTTGGTATTGGCGGTAAATCAAAAAGCGAATCAAAATTTGGTCCGCTAATGGCAAGCTCAACAAAAAATATTGAATTCAGTAACGACGATCCTTTCACTTCTCAAGAAGAAGATGCAGGTTACAATAAATTAAAGCGCTTTGACTTTGGTTTAAACTTCGGTGGCGGTTTCCAGTTTAACCGTGTGATCTTAAAGGCGAATTACGGTCTTGGACTTGCAAAAATAAATTCAACAGAAAGTAATAATAACGCCAATGATAAAAACAAGTATCGTACACTTAGTTTTTCAGTAGGCATTCCTCTTGGAAACTAATTGAAAATAATTATCCCGATGAAAATGAAAAACCCTCCTCTACCGGAGGGTTTTTTTAAATAATTTGTTTCACTACATTGCTCACGATATGCGGTCTCCCCAATGTATAATAATGTAATACCGGTGATCCGAATTTCTTAAGCTCCTGCGACTGGTGCAGCAACCATTCAGTTCCTACCTGCTCTACCTCTTCATCAGTTTTACATTTCATGATCTCTTTGCTAAGGACTGCGGGCAGATCAATATGAAAGATCTTGGGTAGAACCGTTAACTGTTTTTTTGTATAAATGGGTTTCAATCCCGGAATAATGGGAACTGTTATTCCCATTGCCCTGCAGGCTTTTTCAAATGCATAAAATTTTTCGTTATCAAAAAACATTTGCGTTACTATATAATCTGCTCCCATGTCAACCTTAAGTTTTAAATAATGCAGGTCGCTATCCATATTGGGTGCCTCAAAATGTTTTTCGGGATAACCTGCAACCCCAATACAGAATTTTGTCTGGCTGGTGTTCTTCAGATCCTCTTCCAGGTATATGCCTGCATTAAGATCGGTAACCTGTTTCAACAGGTCGCTGGCATATTCATGACCACCCGGTTCGGGTAAAAATGCGGTCTCGTTCTTTGCAGCATCGCCACGCAATACCAACACATTATCAATACCCAGGTAGTTGAGGTTTATTAAAGCGTCTTCAGTTTCGTTAATACCAAATCCACCGCAAATTAAATGGGGTACGGTATCTACGCTGTATTTATTCATAATGGCAGCACAGATACTTTCAGTACCCGGCCGCTTACGCACAACTACTTTTTGAAAATTTCCATCCGGCGTTTTTTTAAAAACGTGTTCGCTGCGGTGATAAGTTACATTAATGTAAGCAGGCTTAAACTCCATCAGGGGATCCAGGTGTTGGTATAAGGACTGAATTCCCTTGCCTTTAAGCGGGGGCAGAATTTCAAAAGAGATAAGTGTATCCTTTGCCTGGTTGATGTGATCTATTACTTTCATTTGTTCAATTAAGATGCAAACTTAAGCAAGCTGGCATACATAATCAAACCCGGCAGATTATTTAGGAGGTCGGGAAACTGCAGTTAATAAATATACAACCTGTGCTTTAATTGGGTCAAAGGAAATTTTTATTCGCCTATAAACTGCTGTTAAATATAAGTACTAACCCAGCTATTTAAAGGTTTCCATTATTTTTGTAATAAATTCCTCATTTTGAATTTAACCATACAAACCAAAGACCTTGTAAAAGTTTACGGCAGCCGCACGGTTGTAAACAAGGTTTCATTTAATGTAAAACAGGGCGAGATCGTGGGTTTACTGGGTCCGAACGGTGCCGGTAAAACTACTTCTTTTTACCAGGTGGTGGGTTTGGTAAAGCCGGATGAGGGTGAGGTTTTTTTAAATGATATCAATATTACCAAGCTGCCCATGTATAAAAGGGCACAAATGGGCATTGGCTACCTCCCGCAGGAAGCCAGTGTATTTCGTAAGCTGAGTGTAGAAGATAATATCCTGGCAGTTTTGGAAATGACAAAGCTCAGCAAACAGCAACAAAAAGAAAAACTGGAAACCTTGCTTGATGAATTTAATCTACAGCGGGTTCGTAAAAATAACGGCGATACTTTAAGTGGTGGCGAAAGGAGGCGAACAGAGATCGCACGTGCCCTGGCCGTTGACCCTAAATTTATTTTACTGGATGAGCCCTTTGCCGGTGTTGATCCTATCGCCGTGGAAGACATACAGGCCATCGTAGCTAAGCTGAAATTCAGGAATATAGGCATACTAATTACCGATCATAATGTAAATGAAACCTTGTCTATTTGCGACCGGGCTTACCTGCTCATCGACGGAAAAATATTTACACACGGTACTGCTGAAGAATTAGCCGGAGATGAACAGGTTCGCCGTTTATACCTGGGCAAGAATTTTGAGTTAAAACGCAAGGATTATTTGCATGATGAAGCTGCCCGATAATTATTTATCTTGTTGGCTAAATGAAGCTTCTCTCTCCCGCCATATCTAAATTAGCCCGCATGCGCCTTTGGCGTATCGAGAACTGGAGCAACCACCCGGAAGCGGCACAGCGTGAGGTTTTACAGGGCCTGGTCACAGACGCCCAATACACGGAGTTTGGCAGAAAATATAATTTCTCTAAACTCTTTACCTTAAAAGAATTCAAAAAAAATGTACCCATTCATGAGTATGATGATATAAAACCATACATCATGCACATGATGGAAGGGAAAGAAAATATTTTATGGAACACACCGGTTACCTGGTTTGCAAAATCTTCGGGCACAACATCCGATAAAAGTAAATTCATTCCGATCAGTGAAGAAAGTTTAAAGGAGAATCATTTCCAGGCCAGTAAAGACCTGCTCAGTAATTATTACAAAAATTTCCCTTCAAGCGACCTGCTAACCGGTAAAGGTTTGGTTGTTGGCGGCTCTCACCAGATCAGTAAACTAAATAATGACATACAATATGGGGACCTTAGTGCAGTATTGATGCAAAATTCTCCTTTTTGGGGACAATGGATACGTACGCCGGAACTCAGTGTTGCCCTGCTCGATGAATGGGAAAATAAAATTGAAAAGTTGGCGCAGGTTACCGCTGAAGAAAATGTTACTTCCTTGGCAGGCGTACCTACATGGACACTGTTGTTATTAAAACGTATCCTTGAAATAAAAGGCAAGACCACCATAAAAGAAGTGTGGCCTAATTTAGAGCTGTATATTAATGGCGGCGTTTCTTTTGTGCCTTACAAAGAACAGTTTGATAAGATATTCGGGGCCAAAATAAATTACCTTGAAATATATAATGCCAGCGAAGGTTTTATTGCAGCTCAGGTAAGCCCCGATGATGAAGGCATGTTGCTGTTTACCGAACATGGGATCTTTTACGAGTTTATGCCTGTTGAAGAATACGGAAATGAGAACCCCGTAACAGTAGGTTTAAAAAATGTAGTAATTGGAAAAAATTATGCCCTGGTGATGAGCACAACCGGGGGCTTATGGCGATACCTGATCGGCGATACCATCCAGTTTACAAGCCTCAATCCATACAAAT
>JBDSGK010000031.1:0-23473 GCA_039919015.1 Ferruginibacter sp. | reverse complement strand
GCAGATTTTGTAATGCCAGTGGTATGCTGGTTAAAAAATGAGCTTTGCGTTCAAACAATCCACGAAAACCATAGGCACCCAGTACCTGCAATAAACGTATCAACACATAACCATTGTACTGGCTGCGGAAAGTGTCTTTATCAATTGTCTGGTCAAGTACTTTTTCAAATTCAAACATGTAATCTTCCAGCAGGCGGTTCTTCCAGTCATCAGAAAGATTTGCCCTGGCCTGCCATAACAAAGAAGCAACATCGTATTGTGGTGCACCCTGCATGCCTCCCTGGTAATCTATAAAGTGTACCCCCCCCAGCCCCCCCTGAAGGGATGGAGTGACCATAATATTGCGGCTCTGAAAATCACGGAACATAAAAAACCGGTACTCGGTATGTGATAGATAATTGCTCAATGCTTCAAAATCATCTATCAGCTTTTGTTTGTTGTAAGGCCTGCGCAATGCATCCAGGAAATAATATTTAAAATACAGCAGGTCGGCCATGATGGCCTGTTTACCAAATGTTGTATTGGTGAGGCATTGCTCATAATCCATTCCCTCGTGGCCTTTAACCTGCAACAGCACTAGTTCATGTAAACTTTGTTTATATAATTCATACACTTCTTCCGTAAAACCTTTTTCTTCCAGTTTATTTAATAACGATACGTCTCCAAAGTCTTCCTGTATATAAATATTTTTTTCGTTGTTGATGCAAAAAATTTCAGGTACCGATAAACTCTTTTTTCTGAAATGATCTGAAAAATAAATGAAAGATTCATTTTCTTTCAGGTTGGCACCGTATGTGGCAATAAAGCTTTTACCTGGCGTATGAATGCGAAAATAATGCCTTTCACTACCCGCCTGTGGCAGTTTATCAATGCCGGTTATTTTGGCTTTTGAGAAAGAAGCAAACAGTTCTTTGATCTTATCAATGTTTGAAATCATTGCAATAATTTATTCCGGTAAAATTAGAATAATTATGTTAGAGAAAAGAAAGATGCAAAAATAGTAGTCTTTTGAGTTCCATAATTTTTTACATCAGTAGATTGTCTCCCACCGATGGCGGAATGTCGAGAAGGTGGGTTACGGAAAGATCGGCTTCGTCAAGCTCAGCCTTGACATTTTTTTAATACAACAATTCCTAATATAAAAAGACTCCAGTAAAAAAATACCGGAGTCTTCCATTTTCAAGGGGACCGTTTACCAACTGATCTCATCTAACTCAATAACACCATACTGGTTATCCAGGTCAAATATTTTTACTTCCATTTTCATATTTTCTTTTTGAAAATTTTTAAATGTTACCACCCGGATAAACATGGGTACCTGTGCTGCGAATGAATAATTATTGTACGAATCGATCTTCACCCTGTAGTTACCGTTTAGTGCATCTTTAATAGTATACTCATTTAAATTATAGTAATAATCTATCCCTGAATAACGTCCGTTATTTACTGTATTTGGATTAAGGGCAGTACACTTTGAATTGTCGGGTTCAATAAACTGTACTTTTCTTGTAGAATAATCATAATTGCTTTGCACCGTGATCCTTAGATCAACCGGAACCATTTTAATAAGGTTATGATTAATATAGGATATATCGAATTCATTTTTATGTAAAGCCAGTATAGCGTTCATTTCGGCCAGCGCATTTTCTTTTACGTTACCAAAGTAATTATTTTCGTCGTTTGCTGTAATGATAGAATAGTAGGTTTTAACAGCATTCGCAAAGTTCTTATTTTGAAAGTATGCCAGTGCCAGGTCTCTTTGCACGATCAAATTACTTTCATACTGTGTTAAAATGCCTTTGTAAACAGCAATGGCTTTGTCAAACCATTTCCACTTTTCATACATGTATGCTGACAGTTTAAGGCCTTCGCTGCTGCCATTGCAAAGTTCAATAGCATTATACATTAATTCCTGTGCCTTATCCGGGTTGCCTTTTTCAAAAAAGAAGTTTGCCATTTCAAAATAAAAGCCAACATCCATTTGGTTCTCCTTTTCCTGTTGCAAATAAGTTTCCCATAGTTCGTAAGTTCCCGCTTCCTTCATTTCCTGTATGTAGTCTTCATCTTTTGTACTGCTCAGTTTATATTCCGTCCAAACATAGTAATTACGGTAATATCCTTTTTTTGCTTTCTTCATAGTTATAACAATTGCGCCATTTGTTCCATCGGGGCCAAATAATGCAGCAGCAGCCGGTCCCTGCAATACGGAATAGTCTTCAACATCATCAGGATTAATATCTCCACCATCCGGCATAATGGTACCGTCAACAACATATAATGCACCGGAACCCATGCCAAACCCATTTTCACCACGTAGCCTTATTGTTGTAGCAGCTCCCAGTTTGGCAATTGACTGGCTTCGTACCTGTGCACCTGCAACTTTTCCAGCCAATGCATTATTTACATTTACCTGCCTGATCGTATTTACCTGATCGCCGGTTAGGTTTTGCACATTGGAAGCTGTACTCCTGGCCGTACGCTTAATTCCAAAAGCACCGGTAACTATCACTTCTTTTAAACCTGTTTCTCCTGATACAAAATCGCCTTGATAACCTACCCCTGGACCGGTGGCTTTGGGTTTATCGGCTTCATTATTTGCGGCAACATCGGTGTTTTGCTGTTCAAGTATAGTTTTGTTCAGGTCTATCAATGCCTCATCTTTACTCCACCAGGTTACACGCTTGTTATATTGTTTCACAACAGATTCCAGTTTCTCCTGCTCAGTGAAAGCTTTCAATGCTTTTATTTTATATTCTGACCTATACACGTAATTTAGCTCCGCACATTTTTCTTCCAGTTCTTTTGGTGGTGCAATTTTATATTTGATATAATCTTCCATACGTTCCAGTACCAGGTAAGATGTTTGCGGTGTAACCACTCTCTCCGTAAGGCCAAATACCACCATGTTTTGCCAGCCGTAGTAGCCGTAACCATACATTAAAGAGTCATACGTTTTAAGCATCTGCATTTTCTTAAAAGTCGATTCATCGCAATTTCCACTGGCAGGTAAAAAATAATTTTCAGACCTGTTGGTCACCGTATTATTCCCATAAAACAATTCGAGGTTGTCTGACTGGTTAATGCTGCCGCTTAACAGTACGCTGCTACCCAGTTTAATGGGGAATGTTTCGTTGATACGAATATTTGCAGAAGCATATTTAAAAAGAAAATTTTCGGCTGAATCAATTTTTTTTACAGAATGCTTAACTTCATAATTAGCCAGGTTGATAATAGAGCCGCCGGTATTCCCGATCATGTTTGTGAGATTATTGTAATTATACCTAAAGGTTGATACAATAAAATTGACCTTTACAGCACCCAGTTTCGGCTGTGCATTACCTATTGAATTTATTCCATCCGAAAAAAGAAGGATCGCATCAGCAAGTACATTACTGAAATTAAGATTGCCCAATTCGGTTGCCCCGTCATATTTATACCCAATCAGGTAATTCCGGATCGAATTAAAATTATCTGTAGTTCTGTTGAACGCTATGATACCCTGCATCTGGTGATTGAAAAGGAAGATGGTTGTTTTGTTGATCTCATTCTCATCAATATACTTTTCCAGGAAATCCAGTTCTTTAACCAGGTTCCTTGTCTTGCCGGATAAAGAAACATCCCAGTAAACATTTATTGTTTTTGGTTTAGCTGAATAATACCTTGCCACATTAGGAAAAAACCGCATTAAAAAATTTGTCTTGCCATGGTTATTATTGATGCAGAATTGTGGCTTATTGGCAAACTGGCTGATAGAAAAAGAAATGGGTTGATCTAAGATAATGTCATTTTTGCGTTGCCGCAATGTTGCCTCCTCATTATGCATGCTGAATTGTTGGTTATCTAAAAGCCCTTTATTGGCATACGGAATAGATGCCGGTTGATTCACTTTAATATCCAGGTTGAAGATGGTTGTTGTGCTGTTTATATTTAATGGAAGGGAATACGAGAGTTTTAAATTTTCCACCGTCATCAGCTGTGTAATGGTGAATTTGATTTTACGGCTGCTTTTTGCAGCAATGGGATAAATATTCATGCTGTAATGATCCTGCCAGTTCATTTGCAAAATGGCGGGATCAATTCTTTTACCAACGATGCTGCTGTATGCCTGCCTGGCTTTCCATCTTTCTTCAATACTTCCTTCCCGGTACTTACCGTTTAACTCAAGTTGAAGGTCGGTGATAACCTGTCCACGGTTGAGTTCGAAGTTGTGCAGTCCTTCCACTTCCTGGTTCCTGGGATTATAAAATTCCATTTCAATAACCGTGGTTGCAATGAAGGGGTTTGCTTCAATGGATATGTTGCAGGTTTTCAATTGTACGGCCTGGTCAAATAATCTTTGCTGTGCGTTGCCTCTTGTAATGCATGTGATCACGAAAAGGAAGGGTAGGAATAATTTCTGCATAACCAATTTTTTTACATGATGCAGAAAGGAAATATTTTACAAAAAAAAAACTTCTGCATCGTTTTAATGACACAGAAGTTTACTATTGAATTGCATTATATTTATTCTCCCGGAATTTCATCTTTCCGCTTCCTGAACTTCCGTGGATCGCTTCTATCCATTTGTACAATAGCCGGGTAAAATTTACCCAACACATCAACCAATTTGGTTTGGCTTTGCATAACTTCATGGATGTCTTTATATGCAAAGGGTGCTTCATCCAGCCCACCTCCAATTAATTTTACACCATGATCCTTCAATTCTTTTTTCAAAGCATCATGGGTAATATTTGCCAGGGCTTTGGTACGGCTCATTTTTCGGCCGGCACCATGTGATGCAGAGTTTATAGAAGTGATTTCTCCTTTACCTTTTACAATGAACCCCGGCGCAGTCATACTACCCGGAATAATGCCCAGCACATCTTTACCAGCAGGTGTTGCACCCTTACGATGAACGATCACTTCTTCACCCTGGTACATTTCTTTCCATGCAAAATTGTGGTGGTTCTCTACAACGGCCAATGGTTTTTCGCCAATGGCTTTTGCAATTTTTGCATGAATGGTATGGTGACAGGCGGTTGCATAATCACCGGCCAGGTTCATGGCCAGCCAGTATTCCATTCCTTCTTCAGTATCCAGGTCAAGCCAGGCTAAATGTTTGGCTTCTTTTGGCAACACCGTTTTTTGCATAGCGATCTGTGTGTAGTGATTGGCAATATTTGCTCCCAGCCCACGGCTTCCGCTATGGCTTAACAAGCCCACATAATTACCAACAGGTAAATTCATTGGATTTGTTGCATCAGTAATTTCCACTTTACCAAATTCTACAAAATGATTACCGCTGCCCGAAGTACCCAATTGCTTTAAGGCTTTGTGTTGCAATGGCTGCAGAAAATTTATTTCGCTGAATTCTTTCCTGTCCAGCACCTCATGTTCTGTTCTTTCGGTGAACTCTCTTCCTGCACCAAATAAAGTACTGGCCACTAATTCTCTTTGAAAATTAGTTTCTCTTTTTTTCAATTCATCAGGATTGATGGAGAAAATGCTTAAACACATTCTGCAACCAATATCCACACCAACAGCATAAGGAATGATGGCATTTTTTGTTGCCAACACACCTCCAATAGGTAAGCCATAACCCTGGTGTGCATCGGGCATTAAAGCGCCTGCTACCGCCACAGGTAATTTGGCAGCTGTTTGCATTTGAAGCAATGCGCCTTCTTCAATATGCTTTGCTCCAAAGACGGCCCCTCCCAAACTCTCCCCGAAGGGGAGGGCTTTAAGAGCCTCTTCTAAGGTCATGTCATCGGGCAATTCTTTAAGCTTAATTTCTTCTTTTATAATAATGCTTTCTGGTATTAGCTTTTCTGCTATTTTGGACAATATAGTGTCTGCCAAATAATTTTCAGGCGCTGCCAATACATCTTTTAATATCTGTAAAGCATCTTCTTCTGTTGAATGTTTAAAGTGCGTACACATGGTATGCATGGCCACACTCACTACCGGCCCTTCTTCGTAGCCAATAGCACGGATCTGTTTTCCGGTTAATTTTAATTTGTTCATTTTCTATTTGCCACAGCGGCACGGAGGCACAGCATGGACTTTTTATTTTTTAATTATTGTAGCACCGAATTATTTATCGATTGCACAAATTTTTTCAAATCTATTTTCTTTACTTCAGTTAAAGTTACCAGGCCCAATGGTTCCCCACTTCTATTTTCTGGAATTACAGAAGATACTGATACTCCCCAAATTTCTTTTTGTTTTACTTCCATCGGATCAGTCAAAACTGCCAGGTAAAGTTTTTTACCAACAGGATTCCATACTGATTCAATAAGAATTATTTCATCAAACCACCAATCGGTACTTATATCAATTGGGCCGATCATTCTCCACCCATTTTCAAGAAAGGAACCTATTATCTTTTCTACTCTTATATCCATATACTGAAATCCTTTCATTGACGTATTAAAATTGAATACTTATTGAAATATACATTAGTGCCAGTTGTAAAAACACAATCTACATTGCTTTGCCCAGGGTGTTCTTGCAATTTTATTGCATTTAGGACAAAGATTTAATTCGAGTTCATCTCTACACTCTGTAAATATTCTTTCTGTAATTCTGTGCTTATAAGCCTCGTAACTATCATTTGTTAATTCACTTACATTTTCGTTCTTCAATATATCTCCACCCTCTGTCAAAATGTTATACATTATATAGTTTACATTTTGCGTAGCGCCAACCAGGTTTTTCAAATGCATTTCACCCAACCCCTGTCTTATCCAAAATGTTTTACCGCAATACATAAAAATATATGCCCTCAATTCAGGATATAATTCTTCATTCACCATAATATACCTCCCTCATTTTTACTAATATTGAATTAATACTTTCCACATCAGGTTCATCTTTTAAATCAGATCGTTGATAAAGCAGGGGTAATTCGTTCTTTAACGCTTCTGCTTGTTGCACCAATTCATCATACTCAAACTTCCCTTCCTTTATCGACAAAAGAAATTCCCTGTCTTTCCTGTATACATTTATCTTTCCTTCTACAGCTATTTCCTTTGCCATCAGCAATAACCTGAATACATGCATCATGTTCTTAGAATCGTAATTTTTACCATGCGACATGGTTGTTTTGTAACGTTCCTCATTTCGCCGGCCTACCCATTCCCAGTATTCTTTATATTGTTTGCAATACACAGAATAAGCATCTTTATTAAAATACAGCATGGCCATAGGTTCCTCTCCTTTTGGGATGCTACTCAGGCTCACTTCGTTAGCATTCTCCTTTTTTGTTACACCAGCGTATTTAAATTCGTTGGAATAATACAAGTTGTAACAATCTCTCAAATGCGTTATAGCTGCCAGGCCTATTTTGCTTTGGTTCAGTTTTTTTTCGTCCAGGTATTTCTTTAAAGGCACCGCATCTTTAACCTCATGAACAAAACAAAAATCCAACACCGACTTTCTCTCTTCCTCAACCGGGTTTACGATCTTCTTTTCCAGTCCGTAAGCTTTTTTTATTTGTGTAAAAGCATAGTTGGCAAAACTCTGTTCACAGCGTTTAGATAAAAATATTTCAGGTTGCAGCATGTCCATGATGCTATGTTTTTGCAACACACAGTTCCCCGGTACATTCAGCATCTCTAATATATTTGGGTTGTTTTTGGACAGCAGCTCCATGAACCGTTTTAACTCGTAATACACAATATCATTGGTTTCATTATTCACCTGCGCTGTATATTCTAAACCATAGAACATTTCTTTAGGCATTACAAACACGCCTTTGATATCAGTATCCGATGTAGCCGTATCCAGTCCGTAAGCCCGGCTGCCGGTTATTACT
The DNA here is from genome assembly GCA_039919015.1 of Ferruginibacter sp. Classification (GTDB taxonomy): domain Bacteria; phylum Bacteroidota; class Bacteroidia; order Chitinophagales; family Chitinophagaceae; genus Ferruginibacter. The sequence continues at coordinate 15,678 of JBDSGK010000031.1, read as the reverse complement.
TCGAAGATCAGTAACCCATTATTTTTTATCCAATCAATGGTCAGCTTTTGCATACAACATTTTTAAAAAGAATTCATTCAACAGCCCTATGTCGGCTTTGTTAACAACCAGGTTTTCTTTTCCTGCTTCGATGAACTCAAACAAGTTCCCTATCCAGTCATTCAGGTCTTCATCTTTGGGGTGTAAATACTTTTCCCCAACTGTTGCTTTGAGTTTTATTAATGCTCTCAATCTTCCTTTATATTCTTCTTCCAAATATTTCATCAGCCCTTCTATATGCATGGGCAAAACTGTATTGTCTTTGATTATCCAGTTGCAGGAAAGCAGGGACCGTACCAGGTAAAAATAGCTTTTCAGTTTAACTTCCTCCTTATCTTTCAACTCTTCCCAGAACTTTTTAGCCAGCGAATGATGATGAAAGAAAACCGCGATCGGCGAATAATACGCTGCTGTCAGTTTTATAAAGTCATCTTTAAAGCCCGGCTCTGAAAAATATTCTATGGGCGAATTAAACCTTTCTATCAACGGCGCATTCGACTTTTTAAGTAAGATTAGTGACTTTCTCAGATCCCAACCGGTTATATCCAGGTCGCCATCCATGATCTCTATCGTGTCTTTTGGCGTACCCAGCGACAGATACCAATCCCGTTCATGCCTGTATATAAACCGTATGTCAAAATCGCTGTCCGGAGAAGGAAAACCCCAGGCCCTGCTGCCTGTTTCGCAGGCATAGAGTATCTTGATGTTTTTCTTTTTTTCTATTTCAGTTAATATGTGTTTTATGTTTTCCATTTGTAATTCATTTTTTCATCCAGAATCAAAAAAGTTTAATAAAGGTATGCAGCACAAGTGAGTGATACTTCGGCTTTACTCAGTACAGGCTCCACGATGCTTAATTGCAGTACTAAAGCTAAGTACAAAAAAGAAAAACATCCGGTACCGGAATGATACCGGATGTTATTGTAAGTTTCTGCCGAATTCGCCACAGGCGAATTCTTACGCCTGCTTTACAAAGATCTGCTTCAACTGTTCTACCAATGGGCCACTAGCGCTTACGCTGATCTCACCAATTTTTTCGGCGATCTTTTCAACGTATTCCATTTCTTTCAGCTTCCACAACATGGTATTGTCTTCCATCAGTTTGGCAGTGTTCAGCAAGCTACGGGTGCTGGCTGTTTCTTCACGCCTCGTGATGCTGTTGGCCTGTGCGTTCTTTTCGGCCACCAACACTTTGTTCATGATGTCCTTCACATCGCCGGGCAGGATGATATCACGGATACCGAAACCGTTTACAGTAACACCCAGGTCCTCAGCTGCAGTTTTTACAGCATCCAGGATGAATGGCACAATGGTCTCTTTTTTTTCCAGCAATTCATCAAAACCCAAACCTCCAACATACTCACGCAATGCCAGCTGGAAAGCCACGTACAACTGGCGTTCGTAATCTTTGTTTTGCAACAAAGATTTTTCGATGTCAGTTACCCTGTACTGTGCATACCCGTTGATACGCAAAGCCGCTTTGTCTTTGGTCAAAATTTCCTGGCCATTGATCTCGATCTGCTGCATACGGGTATCGGCTTTGCCAACTACAATGGTAATGCTATTCTTCCACCAGTAGTAAATACCGGCAGGCAATGTTTGTGCATATTTACCATCAATGAACAATACCGCTTTTTCGTAGTCCTCTACGGTATAGGCTCGTACATAAGGCGACACCAATTTGTTCTGTAACACAGTACGGCTGATGTTTTCAGTAATGTCTATCTTGCTGGTATCGGCTTTTACAAATTCGTAGTTGTTAACCGGGTTCTTCCAGAAAGCATAACGGCCTGCCGTCAATACCTGCTTCAGCAAACCATCGCGGTACTGTAATACAATTTCATTATCCCTTACATCAATTACATGTAGTGCATTGGACAGTTCTCCATCCTGCAACAGGATGTTCATATCTGTTGCAGTATTGAACTGTACAGTTACATCATAAATTACAACACGCTCGTTGCTCCAGAACCAGTAAGTACCTGGCTGTAGCATTTTTTTGTACTCGCTATTTTTATACAGCAGGGCAACCTGGTAGGCGTAGATTTTTATTTTTTTCATTTTGTTTTTATTGGCCACTAATTACACGAATGACACGAATTAGTGAGATTATAAATTTTATTTCAAAAAGGCGGTAGTTATCTGCCATCGTTTTACTACGGAAACTGATGTTGATACTGTTTATTATTTCAGTTCTGTAATACGCCGCAGTTAAATATTTTACTGCCTGGTATTACTAAAGTGCCATACTTTACAATACTTTTTTATCAGCCTGCTGGCAATAACCCGATTGCCTGTATCCATGACCACAGCGGCTTTGCCACTATGGTTCTTCAACGGGCAGGCAGATAACTATGCCTTTGATCTCAGCTTTTTAGAGAAGTGCTGAACTTCTTTCCTTCTACATTAACAATGTAGCGTTCTACCACTGAACTATCCGAGCAATGATCGGAACCGGATTCGAACCGGTGCTTCTGGAGTTGTTACTCTAGCCACCTGAGTTATCCCACTAAAGCGGGAGAAGGATTCGAACCTTCGACACACAACGTGTTGGTTGGCGTAGCCTTTTACAACAACAGCATACAGATAGTTATTACGTCTGCACTGACGTGCTTTAAAACACAGACCTGGTTTGTTTATAACAGGACTATGCCAATCTTGCCGTTAAGCAAGTTTTTGTGCTGCCGCCTTTGCTGCAGCAATATTTTAGTTCATCAATGCCTCTCTCCTGAAACCCACTACCTGGATGGAAGGTTTTACTGCTTCCATATCATCGGGGTTCGTGATCTCTGCGATGGTCATTGGCCTGCTGATCTCATTTTTAAACCCAAGCTTGTCGCTTAATCTCTGTGCTTTTACAGCATCCAGTTTTGTAAACTCATACTTGGCTATTAATCTTCCCTTGCGCAACAAAGCATCATCTACCATATTGATGTTGCTGTTAAAAGTGCAGATGATTTGTACATTCAAACAATCACTCAGCAAACCATCACTGATGTTAAGCAGGTTACTTACGCTGCTGTAGCTGCTGAACTTACGGTCCATCAGGATATTCTCCGCATCTTCAATGATCAGGACCGCATTGGGATTATCAATCAACAAGTCCATAAACTCCGGGTTCATCAGGTTACAAGCCACACCTGGCGATACAAACAGTACCCTCTTTTTTATGCTTCCGATCAAATGGCGCAGGTAAGTTGTTTTTCCTGTTCCCGGTAAACCATGTAACAGGATGATACCTTTATCATTTTGTTTAGCCAGGCGCTCCTTAATAATTTCATCCACGGGTTTAAAATCATTATTGTAGTACAGGTCAATATCAAGTGCTGAAGGTTTAATGTTCAATGTTTTGAGATCAAGTCCTGAACTGTTTTGTGTAATGATGTTTATTTCAAAATCCTGTTCTTTTTCTTTTTCAGGAGCTTTAAAAGCTGAAAACAATTTTACCAGGTCATTGGCATAATTATATTTGGCATCGCCAAATAAAACCTCTGCATAATCAGTTCCCAATTCGATCAACACTTGATTTTCCAGTTTAAAAACTGTAGTACTGAATTCTATTCTCTCCCGGTGCCAGCTGTAATAATTACTTTGGTAAATAGCCAGTACCTTTCCTGCAAGACCTTTATTGATATGCTCGTATACTTTTTCAGCATCCAGGTTATTGATAAAGCTGATACAGGGCGTTGCTTTAAATTCACGCACATAAAAAGCTTTTGACTCTATGTAATTGTTTTCAAAAATTGAAGCATCTTTTTTACTCCAGATCCTATTTTTCATTTGCCTTATCAGTTCCTGTGCATATTTTTCTGCCCCAGGCAATACCCAGATGAAGAAACGTATGATCAGTAAGGCGATAATTATCTGTGCCATTTTTTTAAGGCCTCCCCAAACCCCTCCTAAGAAGGGGCTTAAAAGAGTTTTTTTTATTTTTTAAAAATATTTTTCCTACTCTGTTTTTTATTGAACAACTTTATTGGCACAGCTTGAGCTGGCAAAGGCCTCCGGCTTAGCTTTAAAAGCAAACCCCATCCCCATGATATAGCCCATTGCTTCTTTCAGCGCATCGTTACTTTTAAAGTTTGGGTTGGTGTTGATGTCGGCATGAACTTCCATATCTACATCATACAAAGTGAAGATCCTGCACAGTGCATAAGCGATATCAATACTCTTAGCAACTTCGGCCAACATCCTTTGTTTGATGCCCATTTTTTGTAAAGTGGTTTCGTTGTTGATGTACATAAAACCTCCTTTACCTTTCCGGATAAATACAATTACCGTTGCAAACTCAGTTTCCTTTCCTTTCACCTGGCTGTCGGTACCAATACAAACTTTAAGTTCGTGCCCCATTTCTTTTTCCCGGAGTATGGCAGACCTTACTTCGTCTTCAATTGGCCGAAGTATTTTTTGTCCGCTCAGTTTTCTCCATTGCTGCTGTTCCATTGCTTCATTTTTAATTTTTAAAGCTGAATTTCTGAATGCGGTGCTCCGTGGAATTGAACCACGATCTCCGGGATTTCACTCCGGTGCATATAATCCATTCTGCCAAAGCACCATTTGCGGATGAAGAAAGATTCGAACTTTCAACCCTAAGCTTAACAAGCTTACGCTCTGCCGTTGAGCTATTCATCCTGTTCTCACTCCTTCTCCTGAAGGAGAGGGTTGGGGTGAGGTGTTGGCCCGGTGAGACTCGAACTCACAACACCCGGTGTAAAAGACCGGTACTCTTAATCCAATTGAGTTACGAACCATTTTTTGTGATGACTGAAAGACTCGAACTTTCAACTTCTACAGCATCAGGGTAGCTCTCTACCAATTGAGTTAAATCATCGCTGTTGCGGCCATAAGATTCGAACTTACATTTGAAGCTTATGAGACTTCTGAGTTACCATTACTCTAAACCGCAATTTTATTGTTGGCTTAAAAAGAATCGAACTTTTATCTCTACGTTCGTAGCGTAGTATTCTTATCCGTTGAACTACAAGCCAGTTTTAATTTTTTTATTCCTGTTGACCTGATTGGATTTGAACCAATAACCTTTTGCGTATAAGGCAACTGCTCTTACCATTGAGCTACAAGTCATTTTTGTTAGCCAGGTGAGATTCGAACTCACACTCCATAGTTTCTGAAACTATTGCCTCTGCCGTTGGGCTACCAGTTATTATTGTGCGGCTTCCAGGTTCGAACTGGATACAACCATCTTATGATTACCTTTTAGAATAAAAGGAAGACAATCATGTTACCGTTACACCAAAGCGCATTAATTTTACAAATACCTCTCAATCTTTCTTAATCACTGTCTCATTCTAAATTCCTTGTTCAATATTCTTTTGGTTGACTCCGGGACTCGAACCCTGTTCGTCCCGCTCACAACGGGATACTTTACCAGATAAGCTAGAGCCAACGTTTGTTATTGAGGACAGGGTCGAACTATCATCGCCTGATTCAGAATCAGGAATGCTGCCATTGCACCACTCAACAATTTAGCGGTTCGTATGAGAATCGAACTCATAGCCTCTGATAGACAATCAGACATGTTAGCCGTTACACTAACGAACCGTTATAACTGCAATCATTTTATTACAGCTATGTTTTCAGGGGTTTGAAGTCCGGACGGGATTCGAACCCGTATCATCAAGTAGAAAGCCTGATGTCCTGAGCCCTTAGACGACCGAACCAGAATTGTATAGAAGATCCCGATAGCGATCGGGACAGCCTCCAGCCCAGGTGGAGTATCCGCCCAATCGGAATGCTTCTATATTTTGATCAAAGAACTTGTAGAAAAAGGTACCCCTGTTGCATCTCGCAGGGGTTACCTGTTTTCCTCCTTTCTGCATATAATATCATTTTAAAACACGATTTTTTTCTTTTCAAACATGCTGATGACCACCCGAAACACCAACACTGCCATGATCAGTTTCATGTTAACCTCCTTCTTAAAACAGACCGCATAAAAAAGCCCGGTCATTTTTTAATTTGACCGGGCTGTTCGTTAAGGTATACTCACCTTTATCGTTCAATCCACGGTCTTATTTGATCATCATTACTCATATTTTTAATTGCTGCAAACCCGGTACCCAGCGGGACATAACAATAGCGTATGGTTAATGATGTTTGCTCATTCCAGGTACTAAATTGTTTATGTTGTAGCTGTTGCATTTGTTTTATTATTTTTTTACTTAGATGCGTGTTTTTATTTTATTGCATAAAAAAACCCCAACTTTTTGTCGGGGCCTGTATTTGAATCAGTTGGTTTTGGTAAACTTTATGATGCAGCGAAACATGCCCCGGTATTGCCATAATCCGACTTCGGATTAAAACAATTCCCCGCTTCAATATGTAGTTGTATGCGTAACATGTTCGTTGTTTAAATTTTGTTTTACAATGCAAAGATGAATTTATTTTTTTGATACTGCCAAATATTTGTAAAGAAATTTTAAAAATATTTTTTATTGTGTCTTTTTTACTCGGCTGAAAGTGCAGTAAAGTCACGGGTTACACGGGAATTAAATTAATAAATTGTCGCAATTTCTCTCGTTGGCATATCATTGTAAGTATTACCTGCTAGTTCTCTACCTGCCTTTTTTTTATTTTTTCCTCCCCATTGTTTAAAAAAGAAAAGTACTTCCTGTTCTTCACATTGCTGTTTTATATCCCAAACCCACCATTCTTCCATTGGCCTTGCTTTTCTACCACTCTCACCACCAACAATCACCCAATCAATACCTGTTAAGTTTAAATTCATCAGCGGGCCAATCAGTGGCTCGCAGGAAAGAAATTTTGTTTTAGCATTTGTATTTCTTAAGAAATCTATTCTTTCAGTAACTCTTTCATCTTCAACTGAAACACCCATCCAGATATTATTTGTCCAATTCAGTTCTTTCTGAATTTGAGAAAGCCTATCTCCACGTTTTGTAAGTACCTGATAGGTATGTTGCGGAGTATTATTCATAACATGAAATACTTTTTTTATAAAACGAATAGGAACTTGCGGATGAAATAGATCACTCATAGAGTTTACAAAAACAATTTTTGGCTTCTTCCACTCATATGGAGTCATTACCGAATCTTCATGCGTACGTATTTCAAAACCATCTTTATATTTGTCAATACCCATTGCCATTAACCGTTTTGTCATAACTTCTGCGTAACAAAATTTACAACCCGCTGATATTTTTGTACAACCCGTTGTTGGGTTCCAGGTCATCTCTGTCCATTCTATTGAGGATTGTGCCATAGTTATTTAATTTTAATGCCTGATGAGAGTCTAATTTTATGGATATCAGCACTGCAAAGTTTAAAGTCGAAACTAATTTTTCCCGTTTTATTCAAATCACGCAATATTATATTTGCATCTTTAAGTAGAAATCCCTCATTTAGAGCGAATAAATAGACATCAACATCTGTTTTTAGTTGTCCATTAATAATTTTTTCTTTTAAAGAGTTATTAAAAATCTGCTTTTTTGTTGGAATGTTATATTCTGCAAAAAAACCCGGATTATTTATGTCAATCTTTTCATTGTCAATATCAAAATTTGCTTCCCCTGTTAATTTATCATGTCTCCAACAAACATGAAGAAATTTTTCAATTCCTAATGTATGATTTGTGCCAAAAATTAAGCCATATATTCCAGATGGTTTCTTTATAGAGAATGGAGCCAAAAAATATTTCTTTTCGGTTGGTATTTTTGATCTGTAATAATCTAAAACGACTCTATGAATATGGTAATAACTTTTGCTTTCTAAATCTTGACTTGTAATTCTTAGGTACTTTTTAAATTCTTCTACCTCAGAAAATCTTTTAATATATGATGATGATATAAAAAATAAAAAATCCGTTTGCTTCAAGCTTATCAATTTACCGAACACCTCTTCTGTTATTTGTTTAATTCCGTTTTGATCTAAAAAGAGGAAATTAGCTGTCTGTTTCATTGAATCAAAATGCTTGTTAAAAACATTTATAAAATCATCATTACATATTTCAAGAGTACATATTGAGTCGTCTATTATGGAATTTAAGTTTTGCTCAAGTAGTTGAAATTTCTCTTTATCAAATTCATTTGCCACGAACTTTATTTTCTCTTTACTGTTTAAAATGAGTATTTTATTCTTATTTAATATTTCTAAAATCCTCATAGGACTTCCGAATACACCATTCACATCAGTACCTTCTCCTGCGAAAAAATCAAAGATTTGAATTTCGTGCCAAATGATTTCCTTCCTTGAAATAAACACTGGTAACCATTCTTTGAAATAGTCTTCGAAAATTTGAAGCTTATCTATTGTGCCATCATCAAATGCTTTCCTAAATAAATTTCTTCCCATAGCAACCAATATTTAGGCTAAGGTAGTTATCTCTTTAATCAAAACAACTTCCCCTGCTGCCCCGGCCTCCTGAATAATTTTGTATTCAAGCTCCATTCCTCTGCATTCATATTATATAGCTTACCATATTTTTTATACTGCTGTGCCACCATATCGGCAATGCTTCCTTCACCCCGCATGCGTACGCCCCAACGGGTATCATTCACTTTGCCATCGTGGCTTTGTTCAATCAAGTGCCAGACCTTATCGGCATGATTGGGGAAATTTTTATACAGCCAGTCGTGGAATAAAAATTTAATGGCGCCATTCAAACGGATGAACGTATAAGCCGTAAAAGTAGCACCGTTATCTGCAGCGGCTTTCATGATGCGCTGCATTTCATGTTCATTTAACCCGGGTATCATGGGACCCATCATGATGCCCATGCGTACACCTGCACTGCTTAACTCATTGATGACTTTTAATTTTTGTTTGGCAGTGGTGGTACGGGGTTCCATACTCCTGCGCAGGTCTTCATTAAACGAGGTGATGGAAACCATGGCTGATACAATTCCTTTCTTTGCCATTTCCTGCAACACATCTTTGTCTTTCAATATCCAGGAATTTTTGGTGAGTATGCCTACCGGCTGGTTGAATTCATTACAAACTTCCAGCAATCCTCTTGTTAACCGGTATGTTTGTTCGGCAGGTTGATAACAATCGGTGTTACCACTTAGCATAATGGGTGTCCCTTCCCATTTGGGATGCATTAAGAATTTTCGCAACAGTTGTGGTGCATTTTTCTTTATTAATATCTTTTGTTCAAAATCCAGCCCGGCGCTGTAACCCCAGTATTCATGCACATTACGGGCATAGCAATAGATACAGCCATGCTCACAACCGGCATAAGGGTTCATGCTGTAACTCATGCCTACGTCTTTACTTTCTACTTTGTTTACAATGGTCTTTGATTGCATCTCCAGGTACTGGGTACGCAGATTGGTTGCTTCCCAATCATCAATGGCTTCAATATGTTCCTGGGTGGTTTCATTTTTCAGGAAACGGTTCTTTGTATTAAATTGTGCGCCACGGCCAGCAAGGTATTGCACGGATTCCTCCTGTTGTGTTGCGGATACTTTGTGGTAATCCTGTTTTAATTTATTATTTTCCATTGATTTTTTTTATTTATTATTTTCCATTGATTTTTTTTATTTATTACACGAATTGAAGTCACGAATCTTTCTCTTTTGCTCCTTTATCCTCTTAGCCAAATAGATCACCCTGCTTTGTTGCAACAGGCAAATTTTGAAATTCGAATCGCCGCAGGATCTGATACTTTAGTTCGCCAACGGGCCGCTTTAGCAACAACATACTGTCGGCAATAAATCTTCCTGTAAAATGTTTGTGACTGTATTCCAGCCAGCTCTGTTCGTATTGCCAGGGCAGTAGTTTGCGGGCAATGGTTAAATGCGGCTCCAGGATAAAATGAGGTTTGTTATCGTTATCCAGTTTCATGAGGCGCTGGGCATCTGTTCGGATGGTCTTTACCAAACCCTGTATGGGTATTTTAGATGTTATATTTATGTAGATCGTGTGTGAAGGAAAACTCCCGTAATCTTTCAATTCAACCTTAATAGGATGGTAACCCATGGCAATTACCTGCAGCCGGTTAAGGATCCGCTCTTCCATCATTTCATGCTGCAGGTAATTAACCAGGGTAACATGCGGCTTTCCCCAGCGGGCTGTTTCGGCTTTATACTTATCATAAAACCCTTTTTTCACTTCCGTTATCTTATGCCGCAGCTCTTCATGCGGATTAAGCACCAATAAATATTCATAGACCCTGTAGCCGGGCAAATGGGTTATCATCGTTTCCATAGTTAAAAATTAAAGTATTAAAAAAGTTGCTTTTCCCAATTATTTTAGCATAAATTTACTAAATAATTTGGTAATTAAAAATAATTTTTATGGAAGTGGAAAAGTTTTTTGGTAGCAGTTACAGTGGCAGCAAAGGTTTCACACAGCATGATGTAAGCACGGCAAATGCTACGGGCTTTGGTGCCGCGGCCGACGATTATATGGAACGGGGTATTGACCTGAATGAACAACTCATCCGCAATAAGCCGGCAACTTATTTTATGAGGGTGAGTGGCAACAGCATGATCAACGCCGGCATTTACGATGGAGATATAGTAATTGTAGACAGAAGCCTTAAACCGCAAAACGGCAAAATAGTAATTGCTGTTATTGATGGCGAAATGCTGATACGGCGGTACGAAAAAACAATGAACAGTTTGCGCCTGATACCTGAAACGCCAAAACTTTCACCCATTGATGTGAGTGAGTTCAGTGACTTTAAAATTTGGGGGGTGGTAATGTATGCTATTCGTTCCCTGGCCTGAAGGCCAGGGTAATTCAGAAGGCCAGGGTAATTCATAAATAAAATTTAGTTTACATGCCTTTTATTAAGATTTGGATTCATATAGTCTGGGCTACTAAAAATAGAGCCCCATTGTTAACTAAAGATATTCGTCAACAGGTATTTTCACATATCAGGGAAAATGCAATAGCCAAAAATATCCATCTTGCTTTTGTTAATGGTCATATCGATCATGTGCATTGCCTTATTTCATTAAACCGGGAACAAACTGTTGCCCAAATAATACAACTGATAAAAGGCGAAAGCTCTTTTTGGATCAATAAAAATAATTTGTGTAAAGAAAAATTTGAATGGCAGGATGAATACTTTGCAGTATCAGTAAGTGAATCGGGGATTAATAATGTACGGGAATACATTAAAAACCAGGAAGAACATCATCAAAAGAAAAGCTTCCAACAGGAGTATGATGAATTTATGAAAAAATATGGGTTTGAAATTATGAAGGGCTAAAGCCCATATCCTCGCCCTAAAGACCAAGGCAATTAATGAATTGCCCTGGTCTTCTGAATTGCCCTGGCCTTCAGAATTGCCCTGGCCTTCAGGCCAGGGACAATAAAACAAATGTCTCACACATTATGAAAGCCATCATAGATTGTAACAGTTTTTACGCCGCCTGCGAGCGGGTTTTTAACCCTTCCTTAAACGGTAAGCCGGTTGTTGTATTGAGCAACAATGATGGCTGCATCGTGTCGCGTACAGATGAAGCAAAAGCATTGGGCGTACAAATGGCCGGGCCATATTATGAAGCAAAAGAAATATTAGAGCAACATAAGGTAGCCGTGTTTTCCAGCAACTATCATTTATATGGCGACATGAGCTGGCGGGTGATGGAAACGCTGCGGATGCTATGTGAACATGTGGAAGTATACTCTGTGGATGAAGCTTTCGCCGACCTGGAAGGTATTGAAGAATCGGCCATGTGGGAATATGGATTTCATATCCGTAATACGGTAGAACAATGGACGGGACTTCCGGTTTCGGTGGGCATTGCACCTACTAAAACATTAGCCAAGGTTGCCAATCATATTGCCAAGAAAAATAAAAAATCAACACAGGGAACTGTGGCTTTGATAACAGATGAACAAATATATGATGCCTTGCAAAATACTCCGGTGCAGGCGATATGGGGTGTAGGTTACCGTAGTGCAGAAAAATTAAAATGGTTTGGAATTGATACTGCCTGGAAACTTCGCAACATGAGTGAAGAATGGGCACATACAAATTTAGGAGGCATCGTTGGCACGAGGTTGATAAAAGAATTACATGGTGAGCCTTGCATTGAAATGAAAGATCCACTGCAAAAAAAACGGATGATCGCCACTACAAGGATGTTTGGTAAACCTGTATTTGAATTGAATGACCTGAAAGAAGCAATTGCTACATACACCACAAGAGCCGCAGAAAAATTGCGCAGGCAGGGTGGTTCTGCCAGTATCATTAATGTGTTTGTGGTGACAAACGATTATGCAAAAGATAATTATAACTATAGCCCGAAGACAAAAGGGCTGTACACTACCCTACCCATGTCAACTTCTTTAACCAATGAATTAATAGCTCATGCAATTCCGTTGGTAGAGCAATTGTATAAAAAGGGATCCAGGTACCTGAAAGCCGGTGTAATGCTGAGTGGTATTGTACCCGACGACGCTGTGCAGTATAATTTATTTGAACCGCCTGCACATAATAACTTGCGGAATTTAATGAATGCAATAGACAATGTGAATTTCAGTATGAGGGATGATGTAGTGAAATTTGCAACATCAGGCACTAAGAAGAACTGGAAAATGCGGCAGGAATACCGCAGTAAAAGATATACTACCAGGTGGGAGGAGTTGTATGAAGTGAGATAACACAACTCCGTAGGTGGTTACTTAAACAAATCTTTCTGCTCCGCAATAAATTTCGGTTTGATCAAATCCAATCCCAGCTCTTTATTCATCTTATCAACCAGGTAAACAGTCAACTCAGGAGATGTTGCCTCATCGTGCATATGCATGAAAAAATATAATTCTTTCACGCCCTTGCTTAACCAGTATTTCATCCTGCCAACCCATTCATCTATCCTGGTATAATCTGTTGGATGCAAACTATTACCCACATAGCGGATGAATGCCTTGGGAAGTGTAAGATGCATATGAGCACAATCCCTTCTTCCTGCAGTATCTGTGATCACCGCACCGATATTCATATCAGCAAGGGTAGTAAACAGTTTCTTACATATCTCGGGCTTGGCGAACCAATCCCGGTGACGCACTTCCATGAAAAATTGCAGATCGGTCGGTAGTTTTTTTAAGAAATCAAACAGCTCATCTTTTCTCTTTGGCGAAAATGTTTCGCTTACCTGTATAAATATCGGGCCCAGGTATTCTTCAAAGGCCACAATGCCCCTGAAAAATTCATTGGTAATAAAATCCTTTCCCTTTAAACTGCCACGGTGTGTTATGCCCTGGTACATTTTGGGACAAAATTTAAACTCATTTTTTCCAACTTTCGCAGTCCATTTTTTTATACCTGCCTCACCATATACTTTATAATGTGTAGCATTCAGTTCAATACTATTATAATGCTGAACATAATGATCCAGGAAATCTTTTTCCTTTGCTTTAGGGGGATAAATTTTACCCACCCATTCCGTTCTTCCCCATTTTGCACAGCCAATATACACTTTGGGGTTCTTTACAGCCTTTCCCTTCAAAATAGATTTGTTAAACGCCGGCTCAACAACAAGACTGAAATCTATGCTGTTCAACTCATTTTCCGGTACCCGTCCAAAGTCCATAATTTTTTATTTTTTATTAAATAAGAAAGTAAATATACTATGCTGCATGTATTTATGCAAAATATCAAGTACAGTTTTTTGTTGTGATTTCAGGGTGAAGATCTGCTGTACATGAATCTTTACACATTGGTAAAAATTATGCAATAATTAAGAAATGTTACATAATTCACAGCTATTTGAATGTAAGTAAACCCGATTCTTATCTGGCATGGTTTTTTGACCTCTATTACAAATCATAATAAGATGAAGCACACAATCAATAATTTTGCAGCTTTTAATGCTCCCCAGTTTAAAGAAGGAAGGAAAAATTTAGACGTTAAAAAGAATCCCCGCTATATTTATACTGAAGCAGACCTTGGCGAAGGACTTCTTGATGCCGGTGTATCTTCTAATTACGACCAGCAGGATAACCTCAACACAAAGCCATGGATGAATATGCTAAAGACCAAATGGTCATAAGCCTAAAACCAGTAATTTTGCCCCTACGGTAAAATTATGATCAAAGAAAATAATAAGCACTGTGCTGTTATAGGAGCAGGTGTTTCAGGTATAGCAGCAGCAATTCGCATTCGTAATAAGGGTTACCAGGTAACCGTGTTTGAAGCAAACTCCTTTCCCGGTGGCAAATGTTCAACAGAAACCAAAGATGGTTACCGCTTTGATATGGGGCCATCTGTGTTTACCATGCCCCAATATGTGGACGAACTGTTTATCCTCTCCGGCAAGAACCCACGTGATCATTTTAATTATATCCCATTAGACCCCGTTTATAAATATTTCTTTGAGGATGGAAGCAGCTTAGATGCATACCATGGCAAAGAAAAGTTTGCTGAACAGCTTTCAGCTAAAACAAAAGATAAGAAAGAAGATATCCTCAAATATCTTGATAAAACAGAAGTGATCTACAACCTCACCGATGAGGTATTTTTAAAGAATTCATTGCACCGGCTTAAAAACTTTTTTACCTGGCCGGTTGTAAAAGGTATTTTAAATTTTGGAAAAATAGGTGCCTTTGATACCATGGATGGTGCCAACAAAAAAGCATTCAAAGATCCAAGGCTTGTACAGATTTTCAACCGTTATGCAACCTATAACGGCTCCAGTCCTTACCTCTCGCCTGCTACATTAAATGTAATTGCACATGTTGAAATTGTAAAAGGCGCTTTTTATCCGGAGGGCGGCATGTTCAGCATTACTTCCTCGCTGGTGCAATTGGCGCAGGATATTGGAGTGCATTTCAAATTCTCAACACCTGTTCGGGAGATACTGATTGAGCATAAAAAAATAACCGGTATCAGAACTAATAACGGAGCCGAATTCTTTGATATCGTGATCAGCAATATGGATGTGTACAATAGTTATAAAAAATTAATGCCTGCTGTAAAAAGGCCGGCAAAAACTTTGGATCAGCCCAAATCAAGTTCGGGTATTATTTTTTACTGGGGTATCAAAAAAGAATTTAAAGAACTGGGATTACATAATATTCTTTTCAGCGAAAATTATGAAGAAGAGTTTGATACGATCTTTTCTAAAAAAAGTATTTACCACGATCCTACTATTTACCTCAACATCACCAGCAAGCATACCCCATCAGATGCTCCGCCGGGATGCGAAAACTGGTTCTCTTTTATCAACGTGCCCAACAATTCGGGCCAGGATTGGGATACGTTCATTACAGAAGCCCGGGAAAACATGATCATGAAAATAAACAGGGTATTAAAAACAGATATCAGGCCACTGATCGAAAGTGAAATGCTGTTTGACCCACGTGTTATTGAAAACCGTACTTCCAGTGCATTTGGTGCTATATATGGCAACAGTTCCAATAATAAATTTGCTGCTTTTTTACGTCATGCAAATTTTTCAAAAGACATTAAAAACTTATATTTCTGTGGAGGCAGTGTTCATCCGGGTCCAAGTATCCCTTTGTGTATGTTATCTGCAAAGATCACAACAGACCTTGTAAAATAAATTATGAAGATGGCCGCTTATTTAGATTAAATTTGCACACTTTATATGAGAATTAAAAACTCCTTTAATATCTACCGGTATAGACATTTACCAACAATATATTACACCCCTTTAGGGGAAGGGGGCAAAACAACATGAGCAATCC
>JBDSGK010000030.1:0-8150 GCA_039919015.1 Ferruginibacter sp. | reverse complement strand
ATGATTTGGTAGCTCAGTTGGTAGAGCATCCCGATTTTATCGGGAGGGCCCTGAGGAAAAATAAGAAAAGGGATTGAAATTAATAATGATTTGGTAGCTAAGTTGGTAGCGCATCCCGATTTTATCGGGAGGGCCCTGAGGAAAAATAAGAAAAGGGATTGAAATTAATAATGATTTGGTAGCTCAGTTGGTAGAGCAATACACTTTTAATGTATGGGCCCTGGGTTCGAGTCCCAGCCAGATCACAAAGCTTCCGTAAAATCGGAAGCTTTTTTGATTAGATGGCTTTTGTTTATATCATATATTCAGAAAAAATCAATAAGTATTATGTAGGTGCCTGCATAGACCTGGATCGAAGGTTATATGAGCATAATATAGGGCATTCGAAATTCACCTCAACAGGTGTTCCGTGGAAATTGATGTATAAAGAGGAAATGATTGATCTTCCCACTGCGAAAAAGAGGGAAATGGAAATTAAAAAAATGAAATCCAGAAAGTACATTGAAAAAATGATTAGTAGCTAAGTTGGTAGCGCATCCCGATTTTATCGGGAGGGCCCTGGGTTCGAGTCCCAGCCAGATCACAAAGCTTCCGTAAAATCGGAAGTTTTTTGATTTTAGAGGTAAACCAGGAAGTCAATCCCTTTTGTATTTAATAGCATAAACCCCAAGCACCGCATTTATAATCAAAGAAAACGAATTGGAAATAATGATGACCATATCTTCTTTCAATACACCATAAAAAAACCATAAGCCAAGGCCTGCAAATAAAACAAGCAACATCCACAAAGAAATATTTTCGGCTTTCTTTTCTCTCAACACTTTTATCAATTGCGGTATAAGTGAGGCAGCAGTGCAGGCACTGGCGGCAATCCCTATTAAGGTTTCTATATTCATACCATTCGTATTAAGCCGTCAATTTCTCAAAAGAATGATTAGGTTTAATATATTTATTGAAATGTGTCCCTTTGGAAAATGCTTTTTTAAATTCTTCATATTCCTTTTCTGTTACCGTAAGATATTTATAAACGGTACCGGAAATGAATGTCACAATGAGCGTTTCAATATCCGGCAGGTACCGATATGATTTAATAACTGTAGAAGGCATGCTTTGATCACCCGGCTAATAACCGGATCAGTTTTTATCTCTTAAATCCTCTAACAGGTCATGATGCATTTTTAATCTATCTTTTTGTGACATGATCAATTGGCGGATATCGGCATGCATACCGGCATCTGAAGATAAAGCAGCATCGTAAGCTTTTTGAGCCTGGTCTTCCCCAAACTCACATGCGGTAAGAATTGACCTTCTGTCCTTCCCGGTAAAAGTAGCTTTTACATCCATCCAGGCGTGATAGATCCTGCCCATAAATGTTGTACCGCTTTCCGCGTATCATGAGCTTTACTATCTTCAGCTGCCTTGCCTACCCCTCTATCCTGTCGTAATTGATCCTGATGAGATCATTTATAACTTCATCCAGGTCTGTTGTTGTTGTTGACATGATCGTATGTTTTATATAAGAACATACATTTTTATGCCAGATAAAAACTATTTTAAGTTGTTGTTTCAGGATCAGTAAGTGGAAATTATTTTGCTCAATATTGTATAGCTTTTCTCAGTTTCAAGGTGGAATAGTTGCTGCCAGATCACAATACTCCGCAAAGGCGGTTTTTTATTAAGTAAATTTGTGTTCGGCAGATTAATCCCTCTATTTTTGTAATAATATGATAGCTGATTTTTTCAAAGACAAAGTTGTAGTAGTCACCGGTGGCAGCGACGGCATTGGTAAAGCATTGGTAGACGCATTGATTCATATGGGATCAAAAGTGGCTACCTGTGGTCGTAACCAGGACAAATTATATGACCTGCAGCTACTCTATTCCGGCAAGCCATTGCATACCATGGTAACTGATGTGAGTAATTATAACGACTGCAAAAATTTTATTGATACAACCATACAGGTTTATGGTGGCATCGATATACTGATCAATAATGCCGGTATTTCCATGAGGGCACTGTTAAAAGACCTGGATGTGGAGGTTATAGAAAAGGTGATGGATATTAATTTCAACGGGACCTTATATTGTACCAAACTGGCACTGGATTCGATCATTGAACGCAAAGGAACAATTGTGGGCGTATCTTCTATTGCAGGTTACAGGGGGTTGCCGGGAAGAAGTGGCTACTCGGCCAGTAAATATGCGGTGCATGGTTTTTTAGAAGCACTACGCACCGAAATGATAGACAGCCAGGTTCATGTTATGTGGGTTTGCCCCGGATTTACTGCATCAAATATCCGCAATGTGGCATTAGATCAAAAGGGCGGATCGCATGGCAAAAGCCCAATGGATGAAGGAAAGATGATGAGTTCTGAAAAATGTGCGGAATATCTTTTAAAAGCTATTGCAAAAAGAAAAAGAACATTGGTACTTACTTTTAAGGGTAAACAAACGGTTTTCCTGAATAAGTTCTTCCCTTCGCTGGCTGATAAGCTGACGAAAAATTTCTTCTTTAAAAATGGGGAATTGATACGTTAATCCGTATATCCGTTAATCCGTTTAAACGTATTAATTAACTACCGTATTAACTGATCAACCAATTAACGAATCAACGAATTAACGAATTAACCAATTAACGGATTAACGGATTAACAAATTAACGTTTAAAAAAATGCCTCTAATTACCCTTACATCTGACATTGGCCAACAGGATTTTCTTATTGGGGCTGTTAAAGGGCAATTGTTACAAAGCAATACCGAATTTTCATTTATTGATATTTCGCATAACCTGTCGCCTTTTAATTATCCCCAGGCAGCTTATGTCTGCAGGAATGCGATCAGGAATTTCTCTGCGGGAACCTTTCATTTGATACTGGTCAATTTATTTGATGAGAAGCCCGATCACATGTTACTTGCCGAACACAATGGACATTTTATAGGCTGTGCCGACAATGGATTACTGACCATGATACTGGAAGAAGTGCCGCAGAAAGTTGTGGCACTTGCACTTGATAAAAATGAACAGAAAAATACCCTTTACTGTACATCCATCTTTGCCCGGGCCTTTCATGCAATACACAAAGGAAAAAAAATTGAAGAAACCGGCGATGCCGACATCTCCATTCATGTAAAAAATCCTTTAAGGCCCATGTTGGGCAATGATTATATTGAAGGACAGATCATCTTTATAGATAATTTTGAGAACGTGATCGTAAATATTCACAAAGACGAATTTGAAGAGCAGCGAAAAGGCCGGAGTTTTAAGATAGTTTTTAAAAGAGATGAAGTGATCGATAAGATAAGTGAGACCTATGCGGATGTTAATGAAGGCGAAAAGCTGGCCTTATTCAACTCTGCAGGCTATCTTGAAATTGCCATTAACAAGGGCAATGCAGCGGGGTTATTGGGATTGCAGGGTTTTTCTGAGAAACAATTACAGCAAAGCCAGCATATGAATAACCGGCTTTTTTATCAGACAGTGAAGGTGTATTTTGAGTAACCTCACCCCAACCCCTCTCCTTCAGGAGAGGGAACTGGAAGATTGAAGCGAAAAAAATGTTTTTGTAAAAGAAATACAGTCTGCAATCTTGATGAAAAAAGTATAGCGATGATATGGAAGATAAAATGCCTGGAAATGTTTAATGTACCGCTCCTTCTCCTAAAGGAGAAGGAGGTGGAGGATGAGGTGACTGGTAACAATATTTACAACTAAAACATAATAATCTCCGCAATTGACGGAAATAGAGGCTTGGCATTTTTAAAAAACATATCTCCGGACAAATCCACAGATAAAGAATTACTGGTTGCTTTTAAGGAAACCGGCGATATTAACCTGTTAAGCACTTTGTATCAACGATATATGGACCTTGTATTTGGGGTATGCCTTAAGTATTTTAAAGATGCAGAAAGGTGCAAGGATGCCGTAATGGATATTTTTGACGAATTAAACACCAAACTTAGGGTGCATGAAGTAGAGAATTTTAAGCCATGGTTACACGTTTTGGCACGAAATTACTGCCTGATGCAGTTGAGAAGTCCCCGAAATATGAAAACTACTGAATTTAGCCCGGTCTTTATGTATTCCGAACAAAATACGCATCTGAATGGCGAGGCCTTGGAAAAAGAGGAAAATTTTAAGAAATTAGAGCAGTGTATAGAGACATTACCGCACGAACAGAAACAATCAGTGATGCTTTTTTACCTGGAAAACAAATGTTATAACGAAATTGCAGAAATAACGGGCTTTGACTGGAATAAAGTGAGGAGTTATATTCAAAATGGTAAAAGAAACCTCAAGATCTGCATAGATGAAAAAAATGGGATCACGGGTTAATGCTTTTGATAAAAGATAATGGGCGATAAAGAAAAAAATATTATTTACACGGCCGCGGATATTGAACAATATCTTGCCGGTGATCTTTCACGGGTGCAGATGCATGCCATGGAAAAAGCTGCTTTGGATGACCCGTTGCTGGCAGAAGCTATGGAAGGTTACGAAGGCATGAAAAATAAGGAATGGAAGAACCAACTTGTTGCACTGCGTAAAGAAATTGAGGATAAAGGTTCGGTGGCAAAAGTGATCCCCTTACACAAGCGTAAAAACAACTGGTGGAAAACAGCTGCTGCCATTTTGATCCTGGGTGGATGCACGACTTTGATCTGGACACTTTCAAAAGATAATAAGAAAAAAAATACCGATCAGGAGATTGCACAAAATATACCTGCTGCTAAAGACAGCTCAGCCCAGGCCGTTAATGAACCTTCTGTTTCCAAAACAGAATCACTCACCCCCACTGCTTCTTCAACAAGTGAAGAAATAAAAACGCCAAACGGCCCTATTGCACAAAATGATATAGTTAAAAAGTCAGGTAATAGTAATGATATTATTGCACAGCCCGGGGCACCCCAAATAAAGCCCGTTGCTAAAAATGGAGCTACTGTATCTGAGGATAAAGCAATTGTATTTGCTCCACCCACACCAGCCCCCGTAAATAATAATGTTACCCCCACCAATGATAATGCAAAGCTTGCTGAAGAATTGAATGCTTCAAAAAGCAAAGCCGCATCAGCTAATTATGAAGCAGACGTTTTGAAGCGTCAAAGAAGTGATGGCTATTCAAATGCTAAAAAAGAAGCAACCCTTAATAATTTTTTCACAGCGCAGGTTGTTGCACCGGACAACAGCCCTCTTCCCTTTACCAATATCTCTATAAAAAAGGAAAACTTTGGTACCTATGCTGATGCAAAAGGTATGGTGAGACTGGTTTCTACAGACAGTGTTTTAAATGTTGAAGTAAGATCAGTAGGCTACCTGCCAAAAACTTTTACCTTACGTAATAACCAGCCCCCATCAAAAATAATTTTACAGGAAGACGAGGTAGCACTTAAAGATAGAATGATCATTGGCAACAGCACTGCCACAACCGACCGGAAATCACGCCGTGCAACGCTCTTGACAGACTCTGCCGTAAATGTGGAACCCAAAGATGGGTGGGATAATTATAATACCTATGTGGCCAATAATCTCGACATCCCCGAGGATATGCTTAAAAGAGATATCCGTGGTGAGGTTGAACTCACTTTCGATGTTAAAGCAAACGGAACGATCTCCAATATTCGGGTAAACAAATCACTGGGTACCGAGTATGATGAAGCAGCAAAGCGTTTGATCCTTGAAGGCCCGCAATGGAAAGTAAAAAAAGGCAGGAAGACATCCGCCAGTGTTAAGGTGCAATTCTAATTCATCCCAAAGCTCCACACTCCGCTCTTTTAATACGGATTTCCGTAACTTAGCGCACTAAAAATAATTATATGAAAAAAATATTACTGTCCGCTATGGCAATTGCCGCCTTTACTTTGTTAAGCACGGCCCAGGTAAAAATGCCTGCACCATCTCCAACACAAACTGTTAAGCAGGATTTTGCAATTGGATCAATAGAATTAACCTATTCAAGACCAACGGCAAAAGGCCGTAAGATCTTTGGTGATCTTGTTCCTTATAATAAATTATGGCGTACTGGTGCCAATGCTGCAACTAAGATCGTTTTTACAGAGCCTGTTGAATTTGGCGGTAAAAGAGTAGATACCGGTACTTATGTTTTGTATACCATACCCGGTAGAGATAGCTGGGAGATCATTTTAAACAAGGGGCTTAAAAACTGGGGTATCGATGGTTACAAAGAGACTGAAGATGTAGTTCGTATTACAACAAGTTCTTACAAAGTGAAGAATAAAGTGGAATCATTTACCATGGAATTTTCGGATGTAAAAGCTGAAACCTGTGTATTGGAAATTAAGTGGGAAAAGACCGGCGTAGCCATTCCCGTTGTTGCCAACTTTAAAGACAAAGTAAGGGCGCAGATCGAAGCTTCCATGAAAACTGATAAAAAACCATACTGGGCTGCCGCACAATTCTACAATGAATATGACAAGAATTTACCACTGGCTTTAGAAAACACAACCAAAGCCATTGAAGGGAATAAAGAAGCTTTCTGGATGTGGATCTACAAAGCCAAAATTCAAAAAGATATGGGCGATAAAGCAGGTGCGATGGAAAGTTCAAAAAAATCGATGGAACTGGCTGCGGCAGCTAAGAACGACGATTATGTAAAAATGAATCAAGACTTACAGAAGAGTTTGAAATAATATTAAGGTGATTTTTTGCCGGGAAGCCGGTAAGACGGAAAGAATAAGAATGATTAATCAATTCTACATTCCCGCCTTACCGTTTTTCCGGCAATTTTTATTTCAGCGCTTTTTGTTTGCTGAACAATTGAAACAGGCAGGCCAATGCCACAACCAATATCGCTCCAATGGCATTAAGCCAGAGAAAGGAAACAATATTCTGCAGGTAAATAAAGATGATCAGTAGTTCTGAAACAACAGCAGCATAAAAAACAGCGTGCCCCCTGATGAATTTAATGCCAAGTGCTACCAGGAATATTCCAAGTATCACACCATAGAATAATGACCCCAGGATGTTCACTGCTTCTATCAGGCTGTTACCAATATTATAAGCAAACATAGAGATGATGATACAAAAGATACCCCAGCCCAGCGTGTACCATTGCGATACTTTATAATCTTCCAGTTCCGTTTCCTTTTTTGAAAAGAATTTTTTATGAAAATCAACAACAGAGCAGGCAGCCAGTGAATTGAGTGCTGCCGCAATACTTCCCCATGCCGCCAGGAAAATAATGGCAAAGATCAACCCGATCAATCCAACCGGCAGGTTCTCTTTTACAAACCAGAGGAATATATAATTGGTATCATTTGGTTTTTGATCGGGCAATGCCCTTTCCATCACGCCTTTAAAAGTTTTCCTGATGGCATTGGCTTCCGGCATGTCCTTTACTGCAAAAGCTTCAGCATAGCGGATCTCGAGCATGATCAAAGAATCTTTTTTTACCGTTTGCTTTGCTTCCTGCAGGCTTACATTGTCAAAATATACCGGGCCCTTATTGTATTGGTAAAATGAAAAGATAAGGATACCGATGAGTAAAATAAAAAACTGCATGGGCACTTTCACAAGCCCGTTTATCAGTAAACCCTTCCTGCTTTCTTTTACATCTTTGGCCGTAAGGTAACGCCCAACCTGGCTGTGATCGGTGCCAAAATAACTGAGTGCCAGGAAAAAACCGCCGATCAACCCACTCCAGATATTGTATTTATCCTGCCAGTTAAACCCATCTTTGGTAAAACCGGTGGTGATGATGTTCATCTTTCCCATCTCCCCGCTTTTATGTAAAGCTTCCGTAAAACCAATGGCATCGGGTAATAATTTTACGGCTAAATATCCAACCACAAACAACGCAACAAACACGATGATCATTTGTAGTTTTTGTGTATGTGCAACTGCCTTGGCTCCCCCACTCATGGTATAAATGATGAGCAGCCCGCCCATCACCAGGTTGGTATAATAAATATTCCAACCCATTAAAGAACTTAAAACGATGGACGGTGCAAAAATGCTGATACCCGTACTTAAACCGCGTGATAATAAAAATAAAAAGGAAGTAAGTGTACGGGTCTTCAGGTCAAAACGGTTCTCCAAAAATTCGTAAGCCGTATACACTTTTAAGCGGGTAAAAACGGGCACAAAGAAAATGCTGATGACGATCATGGCCAGCGGCAGTCCAAAATAATATTGTA
>JBDSGK010000029.1:0-21017 GCA_039919015.1 Ferruginibacter sp. | reverse complement strand
GGAACACCCTTGAATCCAGGTACTCATCAGATATACAGTTTGGATCATTAACGAATGCTGAATTAGGAGCACTGGAACTGGTAGTATTTACAGTTGCCCAGCGTGCTGTGCCTCCACAGGTTACACCTACTGTAGCCGTCCAACCTGGAGGTAAAGCAGGTACTACAACCCCGTCAAAATTCTCAACGCAGGGGAAGGCACAGTTAATTATCGTAATGCTGGCGGTAGTAGTGAATAACGGGCAACCGCCACCGGCTGCAATAGTATAGGTTACTGTATAAGTGCCAGGGGTACTCGTACCTAATGTAACGTCGCCATTGGCGGCATTAAGTGTTAGGCCCGCTGTGGATGAATAAGTACCGCCACCTGTACCGGTTTGGGTAACTGTTGCTGTACCTCCTACGGTACAATAAGGTGAACCTGCATAAGCAATGGTTGCAGCAGGTGTAGCCGTTATTGTTATAGAAGTAGTTGTTGTAAATGCAGGGCATCCCCCACTTGCAGCTATGGTATAAGTAACGGTATAGGTACCTGCTGTGCTGGTTCCTAAGGTTACATCCCCGTTTGCTGCATTAATGGTTAAGCCGGCAGTAGATGAATATGTACCACCTGCTGCACCTGTTCTTGTAACCGTTGCTGTACCTGCATTACTGCAATAAGGAGAACCAGCATAGCTGATTGTTGCAGAAGCAATAACATATACATCATCAATGTTTGCACCAACTCCCGATACACTGGAATCGGTTGCACGGCGCCACCTGAATACAACATTCTGGCCCTGTGCGGCAGCAGGAAGATTTACCGTAGTGGTAATAAAACCTCCGGAATTACCCGTCCAGGCCTGGCGGCCGAGGATAGGACTGCCAAAGTTCACACTTATAGTGCCATTGTATCCTCCCGCCACGAATGAACCGCCTGCAGTGATGATATCGGTGAATGCACCGCCATTGATCGAGATCTCAAGCACCATTCCATCAAAAGTTGATTCCAGGTTATAATTATTTCTGAATATTAACTGCGAAGGTGCAGAAGCAACGGCAAAGATCCTGGAATCCAGGTATTCGTCGGAAATACAGTTTGGATCATTAACGAATGCAGAATTAGGAGCACTGGAACTTAAAGTGTTTACAGTTGCCCAGCGTGCAGTGTTGACACAGGTAGCGCCAACCGTAGCAGCCCAGCCTCCAGGCAGGTTAGGAACAGTTACAGCATCGAAATTTTCGAGGCATGGAGTAGGAGTAACCTGTGTATCTGTATCCGTTGCTGAATTGTTAGCAGGATTAGGTTCGTTATAACCAGCCGGAGCGGATATAGTTGCTGTATTTACGAGATTACCTGAAGCAGCCCCGGAAATGGTACAAACTGCTGTAAATGTTGCAGTACCACCTACAGGTATATTTATTGTTGCACTGATATTACCTACGCCATTGGCAGGTCCTGTTGCACCGCCAGCATAAACAGCTGTCCATGTAACTGCTGTAATAAATGCCGGAAAATTATCAGTAACAGTTGCACCGGTAACAGCATTAGGGCCGGCGTTGGAAGCAACAATTGTGTAAGTTGTAGAGCCACCGGGAGTATAAGTGGTTACACCATCTGTTTTAGTAATGGCCAAATCAGCCGATATCTGCGTATCAGTATCTGTTGCTGAATTGTTAGCAGGGGTTGGATCGGTTACACCACAAGGAACTGTGACTGTAGCTGTATTTACCAGGTTACCTGAAGCAGCACCTGAAATGTTACAAATGGCAGTAAATGTAGCCGTGCCACCAACAGGTAAATTAACGATTGCATTTATATTACCTGCTCCTGAAGCAGGGCCACTTGCGCCACCTGCATAAACTGCTGTCCAGGTAACAGAACTAATTGCAGCCGGGAAATTATCGGTTACCAAAGCACCAAAAACCCCATCTGTGCCTGAATTTGAAGCAACAATGGTATAGGTTGTAGTACCTCCGGGTGTATAAATGGTTACCCCATCGGTTTTGGTTATTGCCAGATCAGATGTAAACCCAGGCGTACAGTTGTATTTATGATTGCTGTTAGTTCCTACAAAAGCAGCAGAAGCCTGCGAGCGTCCGCCAACAATGTAAAAACTTCCACATAAATAACCGCCATTCATTCTTGCTCTGTCTGCCGGCATGTTTGCCAATGTTGTCCAGGTATTGGTAACAGGGCTCCAGGAGATAGCGGAGGTAGAAATATTTGCAGTTGCTGCACCACCTACATATCCACCGGCTAAAATGCCAGTGCCATTAAAGAAACAATATGCAGGCCCCCAGCGGGTGGCAGGAAGGTCAGCAATCGCTGCATCATCCCAGGTATTGGTGGCCACATTATAACGATAGGTTTTTAATGAAGGTACAGTACCATTGGCATCAAGACCGCCACAGGCATATATGTACACACCATCTGTAAAACCACTCATAAAACTGGCGGGCGAGGGCATATTGGCTCCTGCAGTCCAGCTATTGCCTGCTATATCATATATTTCGAGCGCACTGGATGATACTGTAGTAACTGCTGTGGTACCACCAAATTTATATATTTTTCCATTCAGGTAAACTGCATTGGGGTTCCAGGTTGCTATATTGCATGGAGCCATTAAGGTGTATGTATTTAAAGCCACATTATACCTATACATGGTGGTTTGCGGAACGCCGGTTCCGGTAAGCGCACCACCTACAATAAAGACATTTGTTCCATCACCAGTTGATGCGGGATATTCTACACCAATAGGATAAGCCAGGATGGGCGTCCAGGTAGTACCGTCGAATTTGTATGAATTAGTTACTACAGCACTGTTACTTACTCCAGCAAAAGAGTAAAGATTAGTTCCTACAACAGAAACTGTCTGATCAAGAACAGGAATTGGATAGACAGTTGAAGTTGTCCAGGAACAGGAGGCTCCTGCCTGCGTGTCTGTATCGGTGGATGTATTATTCGCAGGGTTAGGATCGGTATCCCCGGCAGGAACAGCGACTGTAGCTGTATTGACCAGATTGCCTGAAGCAGCACCTGAAATATTACAAACTGCCGTAAATGTTGCTGTACCACCAACCGGCAAATTAACTGTAGCATTGATATTGCCGGCACCATTTGCAGGGCCGGTTGCACCACCGGCATAAACTGCAGTCCATGTTACTGAAGTGATTGCTGCCGGGAAATTATCAGTAACGGTTGCGCCTGTACTGGTATTGGGGCCGGCGTTGGAAGCAACGATCGTATAAGTCGTAGTACCACCTGGCGTATAGGTAGTAACCCCATCTGTTTTGGTTATTGCCAGGTCGGATGTTGCAGCAGGAGCTCCTGTGATGGTTAATATACCGCCTGAAGAAGCCATTGTCTGGCCATCAGGATTAGTAACCGTAATTGATTGCAGGCCTGCACTTGCGGCTGTTGTATTTAAATTTAAAGTTATTGAAGTAGGGCTTGTATACGTTATACTGTTTACAGTTACACCCCCCGTAACTGATGCAGCAATATGATTATAAGGAAGGGCCGGGGCTGCCAAATTTGCACCGGGATCATAAAACCCGCTGCCAGATACTGATACACCAGTAAGCACCACATTAACCGAAGCTTGCCCCGATGCAGTGGAAGCCGGAACACAAACTGAAGGAGTAGCCGGAAGAGGCGCCAATAGTTTAGAAACATCACAACCAAAGAGATTTGTGCCAACACAATATTGGTTAACTGACCACATGGTCATATCATCCAAAGGATCCAGAGAAACATAAGAATAATCGCCCCATCTTCTGCCGCCACCACCTCCAGGATCACCAGGAGGGTTATACGCTGTTGCACTCGTTGTTGTAAGTATAGGAGTTTGCATTGTACCTAATGCATCACCGCTGAATCTTGTTGCTGCAGATGCATTGGCACGTTCTACACCCCCACTTGACATGCTTACAATAGCATGGCCCTGCCCTGATATCATGATAGAAGGAATGGAATACCACCTTGCATTGGCAGCCGTAGCATTGGGATCAAATATAGTACCCGATTGAGTTAAAGCAGGAGTACCGCTTAAGTTCTGCAATTCATACCAACGTACACCATTGCGCCTGATAATTCCGCTTCCGGTACCCACACCTAAATTATTTACAGAAATATTATGTGCTGTCCACAACCTGCCGTTTCGCATCATAGCAGCATAAAGACGGTCATCCAGGGCATCAAGTTGGCCATTTATGCCTCCTGTATTTCCTAAATGTGGTACAGTTAGTGGAAACGTTGTTGTTGGAACTGTTAATGAAATATTGGCAGAAATAGTTGGTACAGCTGCTGGTGTACTTACCCTGCGTATCATCAAAGTACTGAATGTTGCATTATCTACTCCAATAAAATAACCTTCGGTTGGAGCAGCATCAAAATTATCAACACCCTGGGGTGTGTATGGCCCGGCACCTGAACCACTTGCCAGGTCAGCAAAAGTGTAAACCGTATAAGCAACGTTTGCCATCAGATTGGCCCTGTTTATTACATAGCCGTTGGTTCCTAAATATGAGCTGGTGGAAGTTGAAAACATATTACCACCTATATAAATAGCATTTACATCTATACCCAAAGTTGGATAATCAAAAAATTTGTTAGCCTGCCCTAAAAACTGGGTAAATGTCCATACAGTACCAGCAGTAATGGTAGATGTATTACTCACTGCCAATAAACAACGGTTTGCAATAGCTCCTGTTCCGCCAGGTACATCAATAATTATAATAAGCCACCTTGCAGAGATCTTATCATAACGGATCCTGGGATCAGATGTAAAATTACTTCCAACAGGAGGTGTCATCACGGAAGTAAAGAACACATCCGGGTCAACATTTAATACAGCATCCGCAACACCGGTTGTTTTATTAAAACTTCTGATGCGGCCATTTACTGCAACAATATATTGAGTAGGGCCAACAGCCCCCATATCATCCGGGGGAAATGCACCTGTTTCTGTTGGGCCGGTTACGCCATTAAATGATAAGCCTGCTGTAAGATTGGTTGCAGCAGGTGCAGAAAAATTATTACCCGATGAAGGGAAACTGGCAATAGGCTGCGCCAAAGGATTTTGCTTAAGATGCCTTCGGGCAGGGACTTCCTTTTCCACACTGAGCCTTACTTTTTGAGCAGGAGCCAAACGCTGCCTTTCCATAATGGAAGCAACAGTTTCTGATTTGAATGACTCAATTAGCCTGGCCTCAGTAGCGGCTATCTGTGCCTGGGCATGGCTGAATGAAATGGTAAACAATAATACAAATGCAAAGCATCCAATTACGTAGTTAATTTTTCTCATAAAAAAAGTTTAGCAGTGAGTTATTTGACAAATAGGAAACTTAAATATTTCAGGATTAGTACTTTAAAAGAATAAAGCAGAATTAAAGGTTGGATCGTAGGTATTAGAGCATTACCCATACAAAATAGGAGATAAATTTTGATTTTCAAATAAATTCTCAAAATTTATTCTGAGGCAAAAAAGCCATTCATGAGGCAAATGTGAAATTAATGGATGCCTATCTGCGGTTTCTATCAGGGAGTCGTTTTCTTTTTAATAACCACCTGCTCATTTAGCTTATCGAACAGTTTTTTGTAAAACTCTTTAAATTCCGGGTAGGAACTTGCAGGGTAAAACGACCTTTTAAACTCAATGGTCATCCGCACATTCAGTAAATTGGATTCAACCTGTACTGAACGGTTAAATATGATGCCATTATCCGGTGTCATCATGGTTATATTTTCAGGCACACCATCAAATATATAATCCGGAGGAATGGTAAAATTTCCAAAAATGGTATAATCCTTTTGTACACCAAAGTCAATATCAGAAACACGGTTACCGGCAATGAACGGATTTTCTTCCAGGCCCGAAAAAAGATTGATAGAAAAATAACGGTAATCACCTGAGTTGTTCAATACTGAACTGAATTTTACTTTTTGTTCCAGCGGCAGCGAATCGGCATCAAGATTATTAATAACAATTTCTTCAATTTTTAAAGCAGGGTAGGGTTTGATAAAATAATCCTCTTTAAATTTTTGTTTATTACTGTTCCATTCTTCGGAACGCTCTGCCCGTGCATAATCATAAGAGTTTACCAAGCCGCTTCCTTTCATCATTCCTGCAGCATCAATTTCGCCCTGCACGGCTGCCATTACCTTATACTTATATTTGCCGGAAAGTATTTCCTTCCATTTCCCATTTTCACCCTCAACCAGGAAACCGTTTGTATTAACTATTTTCTCCGGCACTAATTTGTAATTGCTGATCTTATCTGTAGCATCGAGTACATAGGCCTTGTCCTTTATCGTTACATATGCCATGACCGTATTAAACTGTAAAACGAAAGGATATTGCGGGGCTACCAGGCCATGATCCCGGGTGCTGAAGAGAATGGGTGTAGCCTTTACCCCGGCCTCATTCAGCAGGTTTATTAACAGCAGGTTTATATCTGCAACATTCCCGGTTTTGGTTTCCCAGGCTTTGGTAATACCCTTATCTGTATATACATAATTTTCTTCGTCATTCCAGTTCATTGACCTGCGTATGGAATTGTACATGAATTTCATTCTTGTTTCCGGATCAGCGATCTGTTTAGCTTCTTCAACAAATGATCTTGTTCCTGTAACTGACTTTTCCAGTTCTACACCAAAATCATTATGTTTTCTCAGTTCTGAAATTACATTGCTCCATTTTAAACTCCGGTCCACGACCCTGCTCTCACTGTAATAGATCTGTGTGAGCTGAAAATTCAATCTTTGCATATAATCTATGGCCGAACCCATGAATGGTTCATTTTTTATACCCGGAAGGCTACGCATGATGTAATTACTCTTTAAAACTTTTGTTTCCAGGAAACCTTCATCCATAGATATCGATTCATTAATGACCTCCTGTTTATCTTCAATGGGATCAACAACAGATGGCTGAACAGAAAAGCGGAATATCTGTGGTATCTTCAACTGGTATTCACTGTATCGTACAGGTATCCTGCCCTGGAAATACCAATCACGGAGGTGAATGGTTTCGCTTTCAATGGAGTAGGCATATTCAATGATGCTGCCCACTTTAACCTCGGGAAAAGCAATGATCATGGCTGCATGTGAGCCATCAATTTTTTTTGAATAGATCGAACTCTTTTTAACTTCCGTCGCCTGTATATTTCCGGCCTCATCCAGGTTATATGTTACTGCCTTAAGTTTTAAAACCCTTTCTTCATTGTTCTGGTTATAATAACTGATCTTAACGTCTGCCTGCGAAATTCCTTTTTCTTTTAAGATCTTGATCCGCGTTCTTCTCTCGTAAACGGTTTTAAAAGAGGAATAGCCTACAGTACCACGGTCGTAAAACGTATTACCGTAATCAATTAAAACCACTGCGTCGGCGCCTTTATCAAAATCACAGTCTGCCATCAGGAGGTCAGCTTTATCTACTTTTCCAAATCCGGGCTGGTTTTTTTGTGCAATGGCTGGCATAATAAATGCCCAAAGAAGAATGGATATGATAATAGCTGTTCTCATAGTGCAATATTTAAGCTAATATAGGCAAAAGCAATAATGATATAAATCTTATCGTAATTTTAATGACAAACTTTCTACATGAAGCTATGCTATAGTATAAGTATGATTTTATCCCTGAATTGCTGCTTTGCACAAACCGGGAATTTAAAAACCAATGCAGATGATAATACTTTGTTATGGGAGATAAGCGGCCATGGGCTGTCATCACCCTCATACCTCTTTGGCACTTTTCACCTGCTTTGTAAAAAAGATATCTATTTCAGCGATGCATTAAAAAAAGCCATCAGCAACAGTAATGAGATCTACCTGGAACTTGACATGGATGATCCCGCCACTTTAATGGGCGCCATCATGCTGATGAATATGAAAGATGGTAAAAAATTAAAAGACCTGTATACGGAGGAAGAATACAAAAGGGTCTCTTCTTTTTTTAAAGACAGTTTAAAAACACCGATCGGGCTTTTTCAGGGTATGAAGCCTGAATTCTTAATAGCCCTGCTTTATCCGAAAATGATGCCCTGCAATTCGGTGAGCAGTGTTGAAGAAGAGGTTATGCAAATTGCAAAGGAAGCGGGTAAAGAAATAAAGGGTTTGGAAACAATGGCTTTCCAGGCATCATTATTCGACAGCATCCCCTATGAAAAACAAGCTGATGAATTGTTGAATGCAATAGACAGCATGGAAAAAGCAAAGACCTATTTTGGCTTAATGTTAAGCACATATAAAAAACAGCAACTGGATGAGATTGATAAGATCATGAATAACCCCGAATTCGGGATGGTAGAAAACCAGGATATTTTATTGGACAAGCGGAATACAAACTGGGTAGCGCAGTTAAAAGGGATCATGAAAAAACATCCTGTATTTATTGCTGTTGGTGCCGGGCACCTGATTGGTAAGGCAGGACTGATCGCATTGTTGCGGGCGGAAGGGTATAGGGTGAGGGGGTTGGAGAATAAGTAAAAAGTAATTGGTAATTGGGAGGCCCTTGCATTAATTACACCTAATTCCTAATTCCCAATCCCTAATTCCTATTTTATGATCACTTCCTTTATCGTCTTTTCCCCCAATGCCTCATTAACCCGTTCTACGATCTTTTCTTTTTGATAAAGCAATTCATTTTTAAGCGGGGCAACCGTGGTTGTAATAAATAAAGTGGAGTTAATGATCTGGATCTTGTCGGTGTATTTGGCAATGGTCTTGCCCATCACTTCTTCCCACACTTCTTCAATGCGTAAGGCCTGAATGCCGCTTTTAAGCCGGCTCTTTTGTAAAAACTGCTGAATGGCGTCTTGTAAAGAAATTTCTCCCATGATGTGAAATTAAGTCATTTGTCATTAAGTCATTTTGAAGTGATCAAATTTAAAAGTCTCAAGAATGACCAATGACTTAATAACTCATGCCCAAAATATTTTAAAGTTCAATTATCTGGTACGCCGTATCTAAATTCTTAAACGCTTCTTCCAATCTTTCCCTGTGCGTGTCTGTAATAAGAACCTGCCCGTTATTTTCATTGCAAACCCAGTGCAGGAGTTGGTGCATGCGGTTATCATCAAGCTTTTCAAAAACATCATCCAGTAAAAGGAGCGGGGCGAAGCCTTTATTTTCTTTTAGTAATTCAAACTCAGCCAGCTTTAATGCAAACAATAAACTTTTTCGCTGGCCCTGCGATGCAGTGGTTTTAAATGGGTGTCCATTCAACTGAAAATTAATATCATCTTTATGAATTCCGGCATTACTGCGCTGTAGCATAAAATCCTTTTGCCTGTAATTATTCAACAGGTCATGAAAGTTCCTGTCATGCAAACGGCTGTCGTATTGAATGGTAATGGCTTCATCATTATCTGCTATGCGGTGATAGAATTTTTGCACCAGCGGAATAATAGCTTCTCCAAATTTTTTTCTTTGCGCATAAATAAAATTGCCGGGGCCAATCAACTGTTCATCCAGCACTTCCAGCAGCGGCCAGTCTGTTTTTTGCATCTCTGCAAAACGTTTTAATAAACTGTTCCTTTGCTGCAATACTTTATTATAGATCACCAGTTGCTGCAGGTATTCAGCATCCATCTGGCTGAGTACAGTATCCATGAACCTCCGCCGCTCTTCACTGCCACCAGTGATCAGGCCAATATCATCCGGGGCGATCATTACCGCCGGGAACCTGCCGATATGCTCCGACAATTTTGTATAAGCCACACCATTCAATAAAATTTCCTTTTTCCCTGCTGCCCTGTAAATACAAACAATTTCATCAGTTTTCTCCTGCATTTCTTTTCGATCTTCGCTTATATCTCCGGGATTTCCTCCCCCTTCGGGGGAGATAGAGGAGGCTTCAATCCTAAACCCATCAGTCTCAAATTCCATATTGAGCCCGTCAACTTTGGTAAAATAACTTTTTGTAAAACAGCAATAGTAAGCAGCATCCAGCAGGTTGGTCTTGCCTTTACCATTGAGGCCGCAAATACCAATAACCCTTTCGGTAAAATCAAAAGCCGAAAACCGGTAATTCTTAAACTGTGTTAAGGATATTTTGCTGAGAAAAAACATAGGCTGCAAGATAAGCATGTATGTGCTCTTTAACAGTGTATGAAATTGGGTATATTTATAAAATACCAAACAGTCTTTTTGGAAAAGAAACCAATGGCCTGTTTTTTTCGTTTAGTATTAGGGATGAAAACAGGATTAACCATATTATCGGTTTTGTTAGTTTGTACAAGTACTGTTTTATCACAAACTGTAAAATTAAGCTGGGCAAATGCCATGGCCGGTAACTCTTATGATGTTTGCAGGGCCATTGCTTTGGATGATGAAAGCAATATGTATACAACCGGTTATTTCTCCACCACGGTTGATTTTGATGCAGGCCCGGATGTTTATGATCTCAAGGCAGTTAATGCCGAAGATATTTTTTTAGCCAAATACGATCCTTCCGGCAAATTGATCTGGGCCAAAAGTATGGGCGATTTCAGGTACCAGGCTGGCTATGCCATCACTTTGGATAATGCCGGCAATATTTATATCACCGGTATTTTTTTTGGTAGCACTGATTTTGATCCGGGCCTGGGTGTTGCACAAATGACCTCGGCAGGTAATGAGGACATCTTTGTTTGTAAATATGACAACAACGGAAATTTTACCTGGGCAAAACAATTTGGGGGCACAACCAATGATTATTGTAATGCCATTAAATTAGATGGGGAAGGAAATATTTATATCAACGGATATTTTGATGGGGTATCAGATTTTGATCCCGGGCCGGGTGTATTCAACCTGGTATCGAACGGCGCTACAGATATTTTTGTTTGTAAATTAACCAATACCGGTAATTTGATCTGGGCAAAAGGCATTGGCGGGCCTTCATCTGATGTTGCTTATTCTATTGGCCTGGATGAACAGGAGAATGTGTACAGCACCGGTTTTTACTGGGCCACGGTTGATTTTGATCCCGGTAGCGGAATTTTTAATTTATCCTCAACTGCATTTGGCGATGGCTATATTTTAAAACTAACTAAGGATGGATCTTTTATTAAAGCGGGTAAAATGGGTGGTGACAGCAGGGTGAGGGCCATCAGTTTAAAACTGGATAATACAGATCATATATACATTGCCGGGCATTTTGATGGGACTGCGGATTTTGATCCTGGTGCGGGCATCGAGTCATTGAATTCGCCCATAGATGATGATGATATTTTTATTGCCAAATTCGATCTGAACTTTAACCTGGTTTGGGTAAAACAAATTGGCGGGCCATCTTATCAACAGTCATTTGATATTGATGTAGATAATGCTGATCTCATTTATATAACCGGGCATTACAACGGTACTGCCGATTTTGATCCCGGCCCGGCAAGTTACAACCTTACAGCAACCGGTGATCCCGATATTTTTGTATTAAAGCTTTCCGCTGAGGGTGAATTTGTTTGGGTGGCCAAAGCTACCGGCCCCTTTTATGGAAGCGGCTACACGTTGAAGACAGACAGGCTAAAAAATATTTATGTAGGAGGTACGTTTGAAGGCACAAAAGATTTTGATCCCGGCCCTGATGAACTTAAACATACATCTGCCGGTCAAAGCGAGATATTCATGATGAAACTGCAGCAATGTCCCAATGCTGCCATTGCACAAACATTGAATATAAACACCTGTACTTCGTATACATTGAATAATAAAAGGTACGATTCTACAGGAACCTATACACACCTGGTTTTAAATGCCATGGGTTGCGACAGTATCATCATCACCCTTAACTTGTCCGTCTCCCGGATCATTAATAATATAACTGCAAGTATTTGCCAGGGTGAGTTTTATATGGCCGCAGGAAAACTGCAAAACAAAACAGGCATATATTATGATACGCTTAAAACCACGGCCGGCTGCGATTCGGTGATCATAACCAATTTAACCGTTCGTGAAAAACCTGCTCCTAAACTTGGCGCCAATAGAAATATTTGTGCAGGGCAAAACATTATTCTTGATCCCGGTTCATTTAATTCATATCGCTGGCAGGATGGAAGTACGGCACCGCAATACACGGTTGCTGCGCCGGGTACTTATACAGTTACGGTTACCAATCAATACTGTAAAGCTTCTGCCAGGATCATCATCAGAAATATAGTGCCATTGCCCGCAAATTTTTTACCCAGGGACCAGGATCTGTGTACAGGCAATGTTTTAAAAATACATGTACCGGGCTATAGATCTTATGCATGGAACACAGGAGCATCAACTTCCAATACAGATATCCGAACAGCCGGCAATTATTATTTGACCGTAACTAATTTTGATAATTGTGTTGGAACTGATACGTTGAATATACGTGAGATCAATTGCATTCCCATTGGCATACCAAATGCCTTTACTCCAAATAACGATGGTAAGAATGATCTGTTTAAACCTGGTATCAATTTTGAAATTACGGATTATCAATTACAGGTTTATAATCGTGTTGGACAACTTATTTATCAAACCAAAGATCAGGGACAGGGTTGGGATGGAAGATTTAAAGGGCAGCAGCAAACGGGTGATAATTATATCTACCAGGTAAGTTTCCGTAATGTGGAAGGGAAGCTGTTTGAATATAGGGGCAATATTATTCTGCTACGTTAAGCCCTACTTTTGCTCAGGATAAAGGTTATTTCCATATTTTTATGCGTCAAACTCAGGGATGCCTGATGCCGAATTATTTGCTGATGAAGAAGAAACTATTCATATACTTATGGATAACTATAATTGTGAGTACTGCCAATGCTCAAAGCCCAACATTTCAATGGGCAAAAAAAGTTGGTGCATCAGGCCCTGATTGGTGCTTAGCAATTATAACTGACCCTTCCAGTAATGTTTATTCTACAGGTTATTTCAATGCTTCCGTAGATTTTGATCCTGGCCCTGCTATTTATACTTTAATATGCGGATCTTCAAATTGGGATCCCTTTGTAACGAAACTTGATTCTGCAGGCAATTTCCTTTGGGCGAAACAATTTAAAGGCACGGCTATTCATGGAGGTAAGGGGTTATCTATCAAACTTGATAATTCAGATAATGTTTATGTAACAGGTGAGTTCTTTAGTACTGTGGATTTTGATCCCGGTCCTGCTGTTTATAATTTAACTACAGGTACTACAGACTTAGAATCTTTTGTGGTGAAATTGGATTCAGCTGGTAATTTTTTATGGGCCAGGCAATTCAAAGGAAGCGGCAATAATATTAACAGTGCTAATTCACTCAATGTAGATCCTGCTGGCAATGCGATCGTTACAGGCATCTTTAATCAAACAGTAGATTTTGATCCGGGAACTGGTATAACTAATATGACTGCATTGGGTCCAGGAGATATGTATGTAGTAAAACTGAGTTCTTCAGGAGATCTGGTCTGGGCCAAACAGGTAGCGGGGACTGGTGGGATTTATGGCAGATCAATGAATATGGATGGATCAGGAAATATTATAATAACCGGAAACTTCCAGGGTGTGGCAGATTTTGATACGGGGGCAGGAGTGTATAATCTTACTTCAAGCTCAACTAATGGTGATATATTCATTTGTAAACTTACTCCATCAGGAAATTTATCCTGGGTAAAAACAATTGCAGCTTATAAAAGCACGAGTCTCACTGTTAACAGGTATGATGATGTAACTATAGCAGGTGAGTTTCGTGATATTGTAGATTTTGATCCTGGCCCAGGCGTATTTAATTTAAATGCACCGGAAGCAGGAGGCTTTGTTTGTAAGCTTGATAAGAACGGAATTTTTATAAATGCAGCAGCAGTATCAATGGGACCCCCAGCACCTAACCTGCAGTTCTTTTTAAATTCAATTGATAATGATGCGGCTGGTAATGTATATGTTGCCGGGGCTTTCATGGGCACCATTGACTTTGATCCCGGGCCCGGTACTTATTATGTTACTTCTAATTTCCGTCGCTTATCGTTTGTTTTCAAACTTACTTACAATGGTGATTTTGTTTGGGCAGTAGTTCAACAGACCACTGTTAACTTTACACAAAGTAATTTTTTGACTATTGATACCCTCAAGAACATTTATTGTACTGGGGAATTTGGTTCAAATATTACATTCAACGCAGGCCCAAATGCTGTTACATTGACTGGTGGATTTGAGGATATATTTCTTTATAAAATGAGTCAGTGCAATACAAGAACATATTTTTACTTAACTGAAACAGCATGCAATAGCTATGTATTGAACGGCCATACTTATACTTCAACCGGAATTTATACCCAAG
Organism: Ferruginibacter sp.; assembly: GCA_039919015.1. Taxonomy (GTDB): domain Bacteria; phylum Bacteroidota; class Bacteroidia; order Chitinophagales; family Chitinophagaceae; genus Ferruginibacter. The sequence continues at coordinate 6,773 of JBDSGK010000029.1, read as the reverse complement.
TTTTGAATAACTATCAAGGGTGCGACAGTATTATAACACTTGATCTTTTCATTGGTGGATCAAATGATACAAGTGCAGTGATAACCTGTGATAGTTATACCTGGCAGGGGCAAACTTATACTTCCAGTGGTTTTTATCGTGACACACTGGTCAGTTCCACAAATTGCGACAGTATCCTTAACCTCAATCTTACAATCAATTATAAAGTATTTTCTACGGTTGCTGTAACTATCTGCCAGGGCCAGGTTTATGCAGGCCACTCAACTACTGGATCTTATGTTGATACATATCCTGCAGCTAATGGATGTGATAGTATCAGAACATTAAACCTTACTGTAAGCCCCAAATTATTTTCAAGTATTACAACCACAATTTGTGAAGGGCAAAATTATGGAGGGCATTCTATTGGTGGTATTTATGTTGATACACTTATTTCAACTTTTGGATGTGATAGTATACGAACATTAGATCTCACAGTAAATCCAAGAGCTTTTACTCCTATACTTGCCTCCATCTGTGAAGGCCAAACCTATTACGCAGGCGGAGCAAACCAAACCACTTCAGGAATTTATAAAGACACTTTATTAACAAGCCTTGGTTGCGATTCTGTGATCACAACAACACTATTAGTTAATTCAAAACCAAAACCCGATCTGGGCCCCGATGGAAACCTTTGTACAAATTCACAGGGCAATATTACACCGGGGATATTCAATAACTATCTCTGGCAGGATAATTCTACACAACCCAATTATACGGTAAGCAATCCGGGAACATATTGGGTTAGAGTAACCGATGCAAATAACTGTTCAGCAACCGATACTTTAAATATCATTTCCATTGATACCATACCCCAAAACTTTTTACCGCCCAACCAGGAACTCTGTTATGGCAATGTTTTAAGAATAACAGTACCTGACTACTTTACTTATCAATGGAGCACTGGTTCCACCGGCGACTTTATTGACATCAATACATTCGGTACATTTTACCTTACTGTAAAAGACTGGAATTTATGTACCGGTACCGATTCAATATCCATTCAGCGTAAAAATTGCATCAACATCGGCATACCCAACGCCTTTACACCCAATGGTGATAGTAAGAACGATATCTTTAAACCTACCATTTTCCAGGCTGTGAAAAATTTCAGCTTTATTGTTTTCAACCGGTATGGAGAAAAGGTTTTTGAAACCTTTGATTATGGAAGAGGCTGGGATGGGACTTACAAGGGTAAAGGTCAAGCTACGGGGTCTTATATTTACCGCATTAAATTCACCAATATTTTCGGCTGGGAATCCGTAGAAAATGGTTCTGTTTTATTGATCCGGTAAGTTTGAAAGTAAAAATTCAAAAGTAAAAATTCAAAAAACTGACTCTTTTACCTTTTTAATTTTGATTTTTGACTTATTAGTCACACTTTAAATCCGATCCTGATCCCAAATTTCCCATTTCTCCCTTATCTTTGCCGCCTAAAATTAAAACCCATTGGCTACCAAGTTTTCTAAAGAAACCTATTTATACTGGTACGAACTGATGCTGCTTTTGCGCCGCTTCGAGGAAAAAACAGGCCAGTTATATGGAATGCAGAAGATCCGTGGTTTTTGTCACCTGTATATTGGGCAGGAGGCAGTTGCTGCCGGATGTATGACAGCAACCACGCCCGATGATAAATTCATTACTGCTTACCGCGACCATGCTTTAGCTATTGCCAAGGGGATTACACCCAAGGCCTGTATGGCTGAATTGTATGGTAAAGCAACAGGCTGCAGCAAGGGAAAGGGTGGAAGCATGCACTTTTTTGGTGTAAAAGAGAATTTCTTTGGTGGTCATGGTATTGTGGGTGCACAAATAGGAACTGGTGGTGGACTGGCTTTTGCTGAAAAATACCGTGGCACCAATAACGTAGTACTTTGTTTTTTTGGTGATGGCGCTGCCAGGCAGGGCATGTTGCATGAAACATTCAATATGGCCATGCTTTGGGACCTGCCCGTTGTATTCATTTGCGAGAACAATCATTATGCCATGGGTACTTCTGTTGCCCGTACCAGTAAAACACTGGATATTTATAAGATGGCAGATGCTTACGAAATGCCCAGCGACAGTATTGATGGCATGAGCCCCGAAGATGTACACAATGGTGTGTTAAGGGCCGTGAACCGTGCAAGGGAGAAAGGTGGTCCAACTTTACTGGAGATTAAAACTTATAGGTACAAGGGCCATAGTATGAGCGACCCTCAGAAATACCGTACCAAGGATGAACTGGAGCAATACAAGGAAAAAGATCCTATCGAGCATGTAATGAAAGTGCTAAAAGATCAATACCATGTAGCGGATGCTGAATTTGAAACCATCATTGACCGGGTTAAGGCCGAAGTGGAAGAATCTGTAAAATTTGCGGAAGAAAGCCCCTGGCCAAGTGATGATGAATTGCTGAAAGACGTGTATGTACAGCAGGATTACCCCTTTATAGTTGACTAACAATTTTTTAATTCTTAATTTTTAATTCTTAATTTTTAATTCTCACTAATGGCAGATAAGCAAGTAAAAACAGAACAGGCATCAGTTGATGTTGTGGAAAGAGCAAAAGGATTTTGGGCAGCGAACAATAAAATGATCATGATCGCAGGCTCCATAGTGATCCTGATAATTGGTGGATACCTGGGATACAAGTATTTATATAAATTGCCAAACGAAAAAAAGGCAAATGACCAGATCTTTCCGGCCGAAAAGTTATTTGGACTGATGGCTGCTTCATCATCTTATAATAAAGATACCGTGAACATGGTGTTGAATGGTGATAAAGCAAGCGGCGTTACGGGCCTGTTAAAGATAGCAAGCGCCTACGGCGGTACAAAATCGGGCAACAGGGCAGAATATATGATCGGAGCATGCTACCTGCAGTTAAAGCAGTTTGATAAAGCCATCAAACATTTAAAAGAATTTGACGGCAACAATGCAGACCAGGTACAAAGCAAAGCCTATATTTTATTGGGGCATGCTTATTCTGAAGAAAAAAAGACCAGTGATGCACTGGATTACTATACAAAAGCAGGTCGTATTTCCGGACTTGATGAAGCGATGGCATCTGAAGCATTATTTCTCGCAGGTGTCTATGCCAAAGAAATAGGTAAAACAAAAGAAGCAACTGAATTATTGCAGGAACTGAAGGATAAATACCCCGCAACACAAAGGGTTGGTTCGGGCGAAGTTGATAAATACCTGGCTGTTTTAGGAGTTACCAAGTAAATTAAAAATTAGGAATTAAGAATTAGGAGTTGGTGAGTACTCACGACTCACAATTCACAACTCACGATCATGTCAACAGACTCATCAAACTTATATGATACAACAGGCATCCGGTTTCCAAAGGATGCCTGTGTTGTGATAGTACGCACCGAATGGAATGCAGAAACAGTTGATAAACTGGAAGCGGGCTGTAAAAAGGTGTTGGTTGAAAATAAAGTGCAGCACATGAGTATTACTGTACCCGGCGTATTTGAAATTCCCTTTGCCATAAAAAAATACTGGGAGCTTCATAAATATAAGGATGATAAGCCCTGTGTTTTTATAGCGCTGGGTTGTGTGTTAAGGGGCGATACACCGCATTTTGATTATGTATGCAAAGCTGTTACAGATGGGATATTACAATTGAACCTTTTAATTCCGATACCCACCATTTTTGGCGTATTAACTGTAGATAACCAGCAGCAGGTAGATGAAAGGACTGGCGGAAAACACGGCCATAAAGGAGCCGAAGCTGCAGTAACCGCATTAAAAATGCTGGCATTGATCAATACTTTTAAATAACTGATGAAACAGATTTTGTTATTATTGCCGGTGATCTTTTTTGCTGCCTGTAACAATGCATCCAAAACTGATATGGTAGTAACCAATGATTCTGTGGTGATCAGGGAACAATCAGATTCTTCTGTAAACTATATTCATGCTTTTGCAGATACAGCTTTGGAAAATAAGATCACAGCAGCTTTATTAAAGCTTCCATTTGTAATTAAGAGTAACAGTCATATAGATTCGCTCAGCAACCATAAACAGGGCATTGCTTTTATGCTGGATAACCCGGCCAATGATGAAACTAATATTTCGGTGCAGGCGGGTTATAATGGTGACCACCGTTTTGAGACCTATTACCGTTTTGATGTAAACCCAAAAACGCTCGAAATTAAAGTGTATGATCCAGTAACAGATAAAAAACTAACTGTAAAAGAATATTTAAAGGCACAGAAATAGCACATGAAGGTTCAACTTTTTATACCCTGCTTTGTAGACCAGCTTTACCCGCAAACTGCCTTTAACATGGTTAAAGTACTGGAGAAAGCCTGTTGCGAAGTTGTGTACAATACCAATCAAACCTGTTGTGGCCAGCCGGCTTTTAATGCAGGCTTTTGGGATGAATCCAGGGATGTATGTACCAAGTTCATCAAAGATTTTGAAGGCGCCGATTATATTGTAGCACCCAGCGCCAGTTGTGTTGGCTTTGTAAGGAATTATTACAGTAAGATCTTTGAGAACTCATCACAACATAACCATGTAAGGGACCTCGGCAAACGGATCTTTGAATTCTCTGAATTTTTAACTGACATATTGAAGATCGAGAATTTTGGTGCTGAACTGAATGGAAAAGCTACTTATCATGATAGCTGTGCAGCATTAAGAGAATGTAAGATCAAAACCGGGCCACGTAAATTATTAGGTTTTGTAAAAGGGCTGGAGATTGTAGAAATGAATGATGTAGAAACCTGTTGTGGTTTTGGTGGGACCTTTGCCGTTAAATTTGACGCCATTTCAGCCGGTATGGCCGATCAAAAGATCAACAATGCGCTGCAAACGGGCGCCGAATATATCATTTCCACCGACCTTAGTTGCCTGATGCAGCTTGATGGATTCATTAAGAATAAGAAACTGCCCTTAAAGACCATGCATATTGCTGATGTACTGGCAAATGGTTGGGAATAATTTCTTCAACTTATTTAATAATTAGATTTTTTTGTATATATTCGTGCTATACTGCTAAGGACTTTCTATATCCACCGAAATCACCACCTGGTTAAAAGCCCCCGTTTATTTATATTCTTTTAATTAAAACTAAAACTGGCAACAATGAAAAAAAAATTTATTATGGCTTTAGCTGTATTCTGTACAGCCAACACCCTATCTGCACAAATTTGTACTACAGAAAATTTTTCCAATAATCCATCAGGCTGGACACTTTCGCAGGGGGCAAGAATAACAGATTATAAAAATCCAAAAAGCAATTGCAGCGAGAACATAGGCATCATTACACCAGGAGTAGGCGGAAACAATCCATCCAATATCAAAACCCCTACTTATACTTCTGCAGGAGCCACCTCAGTGGCCATGACATTTGATATGTTTGTTTTTGACGCAAATATGAAATGTGATAGCTGGAAGGATTTTGATTGCGAAACTTCCGTTGATGTTTTTTATTTTGTGGGCGGTACAAAATATACAGGTATCATCGACCAGGTTTTACCTCCAAACGGTCCCTCAGGTACAACTGTTGTTAATTTGAACATAACTGTAGGAGGGAACTTACCATCGGGCACTCAATACCAGATCCAGATAGAATTTAAATTCAAGAGCGGAACGGGAAATTGTGTCCAACAAAACACAAAATACGTGATCGATAATTTCACAAAATGCGAGATCGTTACCAATACACTGGCAGGCGGCCCAACCGGATCTGATTTTACAGTTTCCACTAATCCTGCCAACGATCTAAATGAATTGATAATAACCACATCGGCTGTTTATGATGGTATGGAGTTACTGGATAATTCAGGCAAGGTTATCCGTTCATACAGCAACGACAGCGTCATAAGAACTACCGGGTTACAAAAAGGAACATACCAGGTGCGTTTAACAAAAGGCGGGTCAATTATTTCTGTTTCAAAAACTATTGTAATAAATTAATATCGATTTATGAGTTTACATGGCGGGTTCTGCATTGTCTGCAGAACCCGCTTTTTTGTTGGCTACCTATCCTGGAAGCCGCACTCTGCCATTGTTGCAATCTGAACAGCCATTTTTTCGTATATTGATCTAAACTTTAACCTTGAAACAGATAATCGCAGGCATAGCCATGGTATTTCTATTTGCATCCTGCAAAAATGAAAATAAGATCATTGTCTCAGCCGCATTTATAGACAGCCTGGTCAGTAACTATTCAGATACTGCCATTAAAGCACCCATAGAAGCTAACCTGCTGTTTTGGAAGAGCCGGATAGACCCTTCAAATCCGGGTTTTGTAAATGAACTGCAATACGCAGCTGTACTGGTTCAGCATTTTAACGTAACCGGCGATATCAGTGACCTGGTTACTGCCGACAGTATTTTATATACAACCGACCGGGCATATAATCATAAGCAAGCAGCACCCAATCTTGCCTTATTACGCAACAGCATTTTGCAGCACCGCTTTAAAGACGCCGATTCATTATTACAACTGGTAAGAAGCATTGATATAAAAAAATATGAATCTGCAGCTACAGGTTTTGATGTGGCTTTTGAACTGGGTTATTACCTGCTTGCAGAAACAGAATTGAAAAAAATTGCCGACCCTAAAGATTACGGGTATAATTTCCGGCATGCAAAGCTTGCGCACTATAAAGGTGAAATGGATATGGCCATTGCCGCTATGCACCGGGCATCTATCATTGCCGAAAATAATATGGTGCTAAAACAGGCTGCCTTATCAAATGAAGCTGATCTGAACCTGCATAGCGGAAATT
>JBDSGK010000028.1:0-6212 GCA_039919015.1 Ferruginibacter sp. | reverse complement strand
ACCATCAGCGTAAAAAGCAAGATTGACGAAGGCTCGGTTTTTAGTTTTATCTTGAGTTTTAAAAAAGCAGAAGCAGAAGCAGAAGCAGAAGCAGAAGCAGAAGCAGAAGCAGAAGCAGAAGCAGAAGGACGAAACAGGGACATAAAAGTATTGGTAGTGGAAGACATTGCACTTAACCAACTACTGATGAAAACCCTGCTGGATGATTTTGGATTTGAACGGGATATAGCCGCCAACGGATTAATAGCCATAGAAAAATTACGGGAAAAAAATTATGATATTGTTTTAATGGACCTGCAGATGCCCGAAATGAATGGCTTTGAGGCCACCGAGTATATCCGCAAAAATATGAGATCAAAGATCCCCATCATTGCATTAACTGCTGATGTAACTACGGTTGACCTGGAAAAATGCAGGGCCGTTGGCATGAATGATTACATTGCTAAACCTGTGGATGAAAGAATATTGTACACTAAAATAGTTGGGCTGGTAAAAAAATCCCCGGAAAAGACACGCAACATAGTCAAAGCGAACGGACCCACCGGCGATAAAACACTAAAATGTACTGACCTGGCTTACCTGATCGGCATCACAAAATACGATCACAAATTAATGATGGAAATGATTGCCCTTTACCTGGAACAAACCCCGGTTTTAATCGGCTTAATTAAAAAAAGCCTGCTGGATGAAGACTGGGATTCTTTACAGGCAGCAGCACATAAAATGATCCCTTCATTTTCCATCATGGGTATAAGTAAAGATCATGAAATGAAGGCAAAAAAAATACAGGATTTTACCGGCGCAAAAAACCATGTAAAAGAGATCCGGGGCCTTGTTGCTGAGCTTGCACAGATTTGTACACAGGCGTGTACAGAACTTGAAGAAGAATATACCACACTTAAAAATACCGTATCATGAACGACGAAAACAAAATAAAGATCTTTCTGGTTGATGATGATGCCCTTTTCTTAAGATCACTGGAAATTGAAATGCTGCAGCATGCCGATTTTGTAATTGAAACATTTGCAACAGGCGAGCTTTGCCTGGAACATTTATCAAAAACCCCCGATGTGATCATTTTAGATTACCAGCTGGACAGTATTAATAAAACTGCCATGAACGGAATAGAAACCCTGGATAAAATAAAGGCCCTGGATCCCGATATTCCTGTCGTTATGCTTTCATCGCAGGACAAAATTGATGTGGCCATCAACTGCATGCACCACCGGGCATTTGATTATGTAGTAAAAAGCGAAACTGCTTTTATGCGCCTGCAAAAGATAATCACTTCCATATTCAGTTATAAGAAAATGGAAAAAGAACTGAGCTGGTATATGGACAGGATGTGACAAAGACATTGGTCATTTCTCAATTGCCACACTGCATTAATTAATCTTGAGATGCTTTAACCAATGTGCTCCCAATGACCCAATAACCAATAACCAATAACCAATGACCAATAACCTTTGACAAATACCCAGTACCCAAATGTGTGAATTCTGTAAGTTTTTTTTAGATTTATGCAACAATCGTATACGCAAGTGGATTCATCTTTGTATTGATATTAGGTCAATCATTATTTGATATAGCGGCTAAGCAATATTCTTTAGCACGCAATCATATTTGTATATGAAAGTTAATCAACAAAGTTCCCGGCTCAACGTTCTGCTTGCAGATGATGATATGGATGACCGATTTTTTTTTGACAGGGCGTTACAGGAAATTCCGCTTGCCACCACACTCAGCACGGTAAGTAATGGAGAACAACTTATGCAATACCTGGATGATCATACAGAACAACTTCCTGATGTACTTTTCCTGGACCTGAGTATGCCGCGTAAAACCGGGTTCGAGTGTTTGGCTGAAATAAAAGAAAATAAAAAATTCAACGCCCTTACCGTAATTATGTTTACTACCTCTTTTACCAGGGGTATTGACCTGGAGGACAATCTTAAGATAACCCTTTCCAGGATGGGGGCAGAAGATTATATACGTAAGCCCGGGGATTATAATGAACTAAAAAACGTCATTCACCAGGCGCTTAACTGCATACTGGATAAAAAAGTTAACTGATTAGATTTATAAAACTTCCCGAAACCCTGGATACTTGTTATGCACAAAAATGACACAGCTAAAAATAGTTTATTATGAATGGAAAACAATTACATATAATGCTTGCAGATGATGACATGGACGACCGTGCCTTTTTTAAAGATGCTTTGGAATCATTGCCGATAACTACAAAATTAACTACAGTTAATGATGGGGAAGCGTTGATGAATTTCCTTATTGAAAATCCGGAATGCCTTCCTAATGTAATCTTTCTTGATATTAATATGCCCCGTAAGAACGGTTTTGAATGCCTGGCTGAAATAAAACATCATGAAAATCTTAAAGACCTTCCGGTGATCATGTTCTCAACTTCGGGTTCGCAGGAGAAAATAAGTGTACTCTTCCAGACCGGGGCAGATATTTATATCAAAAAGCCGAGCAATTTTGCACAACTTGTACAGGTCCTTCACCATGCCCTGCCCATGGCGGCCGAAAATATATTTTCGAACGGGAAATTAAAATATATTCTAAACGCATGAATACAACACAGCTTAATATACTGCTGGCTGATGATGATACAGACGATTGCCAGTTTTTTAAAGAAGCAATAACCGAATTTATACCGGCCACTAATTTTACGGTAGTAAACGATGGAGAGCAGCTCATGCATTTACTCATCAATGAAACTGGTAAACTCCCTGATGTGCTTTTCCTTGACCTCAATATGCCCCGGAAGGACGGGTTTGAATGCTTAAAAGAAATAAAACAAAATAAAAGACTTAAAGATCTTCCAGTAGTTATCCTTTCAACATCCAGCGAGTATACACATATTAATAACCTCTTCAAAAACGGTGCCGATGTTTATATCTGCAAGCCGGGCAGTTTTGAACAGCTGGTACAGGTTATTCACCATGCGCTTCCCATGGCAACGGAAAATATAATAACAACCAACAAATTAAAATATGTTCTTAACGCATGAATATAGAACGCCTGGACATATTACTGGCCGATGATGATACAGACGATTGCCTGTTCTTTAAAGATGCTTTGGAAGAAATGCCAATACATACGGTGCTTACAGCGGTACATGATGGTGAACAACTCATGGAGCAGCTGCATGATGATACAACCAAACTTCCGCATGTTCTTTTTCTGGACCTCAACATGCCGCGTAAGAATGGCTTTGAATGTTTAGCAGAAATAAAACAAAATAAAAAACTGAAAGACATTCCTGTGGTCATCTTTTCCACTTCTTATGAACAGGAGGTAGTTAACCTGCTTTACCGTAACGGGGCACAATATTTTATAAGAAAGCCGTCTGAATTTGGCCAGTTCAAAAAAATAATACTGCATGTACTTACAATTGTTGCACAACAAAATATGTTGAGAACAACAAAATCTGATTTTGTACTAACTGTAGAGAGCAATTTAGCCAAGTAGAGAACCTTTAAAACATTGAAAAATGAATAAGACCCTGGTAGATGATGAACTAAGCGTTGCGAATAAAGAGCTTGTTTTTCAAAACGAAGAAAAAGAAAAAAGAGCAGCTGAGTTAAGCATTGCCAACAAAGAACTTATTTTTCAAAACGAAGAAAAGGAAAAAAGAGCAGCAGAGCTCATCATTGCCAATACAGAACTTGTTTTTCAAAATAAAGAAAAAGAAAAAAGGGCGGCGGAACTCATCATTGCCAACAGGGAACTTGCTTTTCAAAATGAAGAAAAAGAAAAAAGAGCGGCAGAACTGATCATTGCCAACAGGGAACTTGCTTTTCAAAATGAAGAGAAAGAAAAAAGGGCGGCGGAGCTCATCATTGCCAACAAAGAACTTGCTTTTCAAAATGAAGAGAAGGAAAAAAGAGCGGCTGAGCTCACCATTGCCAATAAAGAACTGCTGGCTTTCACCTATATATCCAGCCATGACCTGCAGGAGCCCCTCAGGAAGATACAGACCTTTGTTACCATCATCCTGAAAAATGAAAATGCAAACCTGTCAGACAAAGGAAAATATAATTTTCACCGGATGCAACTGGCCGCACAGCGGATGCAGCAACTCATTGACGACCTGCTGGCTTTCTCCCGTATAAATACCACCGACCACCAATTTGAAAAAACAGACCTCAACACCATCATTGATGAAGTGAAGAATGAGCTCCGCGATACGATCAGGGAAAAAAAAGCAACCATTGAAGCCACTGAGGTCTGTCCTGTAAACATCATCCCTTTCCAGTTTCGCCAGCTCATGTACAATCTCATCAGCAATGCACTCAAATTTTCAGATCCGGGTACAGCATCTCACATCGTCATACAGAGTGCAATTGTAAAAGGAAGTGAATTAGACAACCAGGATCTTTCGCCGGAAAAGAACTATTGCCATATCACCGTTAAAGATAACGGCATCGGTTTTGAGCCACATTTTAATGAACGGATCTTTGGCGTATTTCAAAAACTACACAGCAAGGAAGTATATGCCGGCACAGGCATAGGCCTGGCTATTGTAAAAAAAATAGTAGAGAACCACAAAGGCCGTATCGTGGCAACAGGCGAATTAAATAAAGGCGCCCGGTTTGACATTTATATACCGGCTGACCTGGGTTGATACCCCAGCTTTGCCCCTCCTCCCCTTCATGCACAGAGCCCGAATACCCGCGTGTGAATAATGCAAATTATTTACTAAATTCTGTAATGTTATCATACAAAGGATTTCTACCTTGACCTTCAATTAACCCATAATTCATCTACCGAAAATCAAACAAAAATGAAATCAATTCTGTTGATTGAGAACAATGTTGATATTCTTGAGAATTTAGCTGAATACTTTGAACTGGAAGGATATCATGTCATTTCCACAACCGAAAGTAAAAAGGGAATCGAACTGGCCATGGAATTCATTCCTGACCTTATCATTTGTGATATGCCAAAGCCCGGCACAGACGGGTACGAAGTTTTAAGGGTACTAATAAAAACTTCCGGCACTTCTGAAATACCATTTATTTTCAGCACAACGCTGTGTGAAGCATATAACAGATCCGATGCCATGGAGTCGGGTGCTGACGAATATATTATCAAACCTTTTGAACTGGAAACCATATTGGCAATGGCTAAAGCCTGCATACTGTCAGGAAGCAAAAGACAAAGATGTATCGCATGATAGATCCCTCAACCCGGAAAAAAAGCAAATACCTTTTAGAAAACCTTTCCAGGCTGAATATTTTGCTGGTAGAAGACAATCCGCTCAATATAAAATTAATTTCCATCTTACTATTTCAACATAACCAAAAATTACAATTGGCACAGAATGGTGAAGAAGCCGTGGAAAAAATAAAGGAAAATTATTTTGACATTATATTGATGGATATTGAAATGCCGGTCATGAACGGGTACGAAGCAACAACAGTAATAAGGCAGCAGCTCAAAAGTAATGTTCCCATCATTGCCATGACCGCACACAACAGGAACGGTGAAAGAGAAAAATGTTTACAACTGGGCATGAATGCATATATCTCCAAACCAATAGATGAAGAACTTCTTTTCTCTATCATGCAGGACCTGATCTTTGGACATACCATTTCGGAAATAAAAAATGGTATAGCAAGTTCTGAAATATCCATCACTGATAAAGTTTGTGATCTCGGTTATCTTTTAACTGCCGTCAGGGGAAATAAAAAAGTGGTACATGAGATCATTGATATATTTCTTAAAGAAACTCCCGGCGAATTAGCAAACCTGGAGGCTGCCATAAGGAAAGCAGATCAGCATCTGATCAGTAATATAGCCCATAAATTAAAGTCATCATTTTCGCTCCTGGGAATTACTGTACTTACTCCCATATTTGAAGCCATGGAACATTTAAGCAATACCGCATCCTCAATTGGGAAAATAAAACAATTAACCCGCAGGGTAATTATTGTTTTTGAAAAGGCCAAAGCAGAAATGGAATTTGAGACAATAACGCTTTTATAATACCCCCCCCCTTCACTCCAGTATAAAAAAAACCTCCGATAATACCGGAGGTTTTTTTATAGTTATATTAAATTATTAATAATTACTTAAGGTCATTTCTACTCTCCTGTTCTTGGCACGGCCGGCAGCAGTTTTGTTATCTGCAACTGGTTTAGTTTCTCCATAACCTGTAGAACTTAAACGGCTTTCAGCAATTCCTT
>JBDSGK010000027.1:0-14027 GCA_039919015.1 Ferruginibacter sp. | reverse complement strand
GTTGGAATGATCTTTAATGCATCTCCCACATGTAATTCAATTTTATCTTCCATTCCTGCTTTCTTAAAATAAGCAGTTGCTGTTGCTGCATCCTCTTCTCTTAATTCAAGCGTGTGCAATATTCCACTGCTTTCTAAACCCTTAGCCAAACACAAAGCACTGAACCCGGTAAAGGTCCCTATTTCCAGGATCCGTTTTGGTGATATCATCTGGCTGAACAGCTCGAGTACTTTACCCTGTACATGACCGCTGAGCATTTGCGCATGCGGGTGATTGGATAATGTATACGCTTCAATTTCACCCAATACTTCATCCAATGAAGAAGTAAACTGTTTTGCGTAATTTTCCACCCTTAGGTTTATCAGTTCCATTATAACGAAGTATCAGGTTTTAAATTATCCCGGATCACTGCCCATTGCAGATAATACAATGCCATTCAACACATGTATGATTGTGAGGAATGGCACTTACTAACCTCGTAAAGTTACACTGAAATATTTGCTTTATTATACTCTTTTTTGGAAATTAACAATAAGCCTACAAACGTAAATATGCCGTTAATCAGGATCAGTTCATTGCCGATCTTGTATCCATGAAAAATACTTTCTGATATTGACTTTAGCCCAAGGGTAAGGTGTAATTTCTTTTCATACCATTCAGGGCTGCTTAACATATCCAGTCCCAAAGCCATGATCGGGGCAATGATACAAACGGTCCATATCAATTTTTCGTTCAGGTGGCGTTTGGTTAAAATACCAAATGAGAATAGTCCCAACAGTGGGCCGTAGGTTATACCGGCAAATTTTAAAATAAAATCAATGATCAGTTTATCATTAATGGCCTTGAAAAGCAACACCATCAAAAAGAATACAACTGCAAAAGTGAAATGCACTTTTAGCCGGGTCCTTTTTTTCTTTTTTTCCAATAACTCTTTTCCTGCTCCCAAAGCATCATCCCCTTCGACCTTCATTTTATTCATCCCCAGGATATCGATGCAATAGCAGGAAGTCAGGGAAGTTATAGCACCGTCAACGCTGGGGAATAGCGCAGATATCAATGCAATGATAAAAATGATCCCGATCGTTCCGCTGAAAACATTGCTCAGTGCAATAGTAGGAAAAAGGTCATCAGGAGGAACAGTTATATTATTTGTGCTTGCATATAGATAGAGTATGCCTCCTAAAAACAGGAATAAAAAATTAACGACCATTAAAACTGCTGTAAATGTCATGATATTTTTCTGCGAATCTTTAATATTCTTTACACTGATATTCTTCTGCATCATTTCCTGGTCAAGCCCGGTCATAGCAATGGCAATGAACATACCACCGATGATATGTTTTAAAAAGTAGGACCCGGCCTTCACATCCATATTAAAGATCCTGGTGTATCCTTTTTCATTCATCAGTGTGAGGGTGCTGCCAAAATCAAGGCCCATTGCCTTTACGATCACGACGATACAAACTACCAGCCCGAGCAGCATACCGGTGGTTTGCAGGGTATCTGTGTAGATGATCGTTTTAACGCCACCTTCAAAAGTGTATAATAAGATCAACAATAAAATTACCAGGGTAGTTACAATGAATGGAATACCCAGTTTTTTGAAAATGAAAAAATCCAGGATACTTATCACAAGGTACAGGCGTGCAGTAGCTCCTACCACCCGGCTGAGTATAAAAAAGAAAGCCCCGGCCTTATGTGCATTGATCCCAAATCGTTTTTCGAGGTAAGTATAAATAGACGTGAGGTTCATTTTATAATACAGGGGTATCAGTACAAATGCAATGACCATGTAGCCGATCAGGTATCCCAGGACGATCTGGTAGTAATAAAAATTACCGGTTCCTACACTGCCCGGTACACTTACGAATGTAACGCCACTAAGGCTTGTGCCGATCATACCAAAAGCAACCAGCATCCAGTTACTGTTTCGGTTCCCAATGAAAAAAGATTCGTTATTACTACCTCTTGAAGTGAAATAAGCAACCGTGAGCAGCAGTACAAAATACCCGATAACAAATGCGAATAAGACTATTGGAGACATAAAATAATTTATAATGATTTATTAATACTGAATATTGCCGATACGAATATATGTTAATCAATCTTTTCTATCGGCATTATAGCAGCTAAGATCTCCTCATAGCCCTCCGGGCTATTTTGCAGATCAAGATGCTATGATTAGCTTGCAATACAATTCAAGTTAATTAATTTATGGCAATAACATCTTTGGCAGTTTTTTGTGGTTCTAAAAGCGGCAATAATCCTGAGTATGTAAAAGAGGCTATCGCCCTTGGGCATTTGCTGGCATCAAAAAAAATCCCGTTGATCTATGGCGGCGGTAATAAAGGCATCATGGGTGCCGTATCAAATGCCGTATTGGAAAAACAGGGAAAAGTGATCGGCATCATCCCGGAGATCCTCAAAGACAGGGAACATCATCATGACGGCATTACCGAATTACTGATCGTTGAGGATATGCATACCCGGAAAAAATACATTTATGAAAAATGCGACGCTGCTATCATCTTACCCGGCGGTTATGGAACCATGGATGAATTTTTTGAAATGCTTACCTGGAACCAACTCTGCATTCACGAAAAAAAAATATTTATCCTGAATACTGCAGGGTTCTATGACCATTTACTGGCTTTTGCACAAACCATGCAACAGGAAAATTTTTTGTATGATAAAATAGAAGATACGCTGGTTGTACTTAATAAGGCTGCCGATCTTTTACCATACCTGTAATTATCTCCTGCGACTTTTGCCCTGGAATAAAGGTATTTGCAGACCTGCCCTGATAATAGGCAGTACATTTATTCTCCCACTTGCCAGTTCCTCTACATAAGGTGAATTCCTGTTTTTAGCTATATCTGCCATGATCGATACATAATAAAACAGGCTGCCCGTTCCCGCTCTTCCAACACAATATCCAGCTCCTACTAAAATGCTTGTAGCTGAAACACTTGTTTTGGTAGAAGGTGCCCCATTGTCATAAATAATTTTCTGATTAATAAAATTTTGTTCAGCCTGGGCCTGAACAAACAGGAAATTTACGGGGTATATCCTTACAAAGGCACCGGGGCCAAAAACAGTCTGGCGCAATTTGTCATCACTGGTGATGTAGTAGCCCGGATCGGCAGGATTACCAGGATCACGAACCAAATAGGTAACATGCCTGTTTGATCCATAGTTGAAATTAATAACAATTCCGGCATCCAGCCATTTGGTAATGCTGTATCCCAAAACAGGGCTTGCTCCCAAAACAGTAGTATAATTGGAAAAAGAGACCGTTAATCCACCGCCCGTAAAAAGATTCTCCTTCTTAAATCCTCCCCGCTTTTCTTCACTGCGATTTTCTTCATCCTGTGCTTTTGAAATATACGTTCCGCTTAGCAACATCAAAACAATTACAACTTTTTTCATGCGTACTTTATTGATTTTTAAATTTAAAAATGATCATTATGGTCTGACGTCCGCGTCTGACCAGATATGTTTCGGCGTAAAGTATTTGACATGATCAGGTTAAACGTCTGACCATAATATGTTTCGGCGTTAAATATTTGACATGGTCAGACGGGGACGTCAGACCATGTCAAATATTTTACCGCTGTTTAAAATATTATTAGGATCAAAAATTTTTTTTATTCCCCGCATCAATTGTAAACCCGTTTCATCAAAAACAATATCCATATATTCTTTTTGTACCAGGCCAATACCATGTTCGCCGCTGATGGTACCACCTAAAGACTTTACTAGTTCAAACAATGCTTTTAAGGCCGGTATAACTTCCGGGTTGTTCAAACTGTAAATGCTGCCCGGTTTCCTGATCCTTATATGGAGGTTACCGTCACCTGCATGCCCATAGCAAACAACATCAAACTCATATTGTTTTCCCAATGCTTTTACCCCACGGATCAAAGCGGGTAACGCGGCCCGGGGTACAACCGTATCTTCTTCAATACTGTAACCATCTAATTTTACAGCTTCTGCAACACGTCTTCGTAGCTTCCACAATTCCGCTTTCTGTTGTGCATCATCTGCAAAAAAAACATCACCACATTCAAACTGAACCAGCAGTTCCGCAATGGCTTCCATTTCACTCA
Organism: Ferruginibacter sp.; assembly: GCA_039919015.1. Classification (GTDB taxonomy): domain Bacteria; phylum Bacteroidota; class Bacteroidia; order Chitinophagales; family Chitinophagaceae; genus Ferruginibacter. Next base: position 9,918 of record JBDSGK010000027.1, on the reverse strand, counting down.
TTAATGTTTCCAGGTGGTTACCATCCACTTCAACAATTAAATGGGCTTCCATCTCATCGGTTACCGGCACCACTTTACTATCTACAAATTTACTTACGATCTTTAATGCATTGATCTCCACGAGTTCCATGGCACTGGGTGTAAAGCCGGCCCTGAAAATAGCGCTCACGGCTTCACCTGCCTTCTCCAGTGAATTAAATGGTATCAGCATCAGCAGGTCGTATTTTGGAAATGGCAGGAGCTTTAAAACAATTTTTGTAACGATGGCTAAAGTTCCTTCACTTCCCACGATCAATTGAGTTAGATTATAACCGGTAGAATTTTTTAACACATTCGCCCCGGTCCATATGATCTCGCCTGTCGGCAAAACAATTTCCAGGTTCAATACATAATCTTTTACAACTCCATATTTAACGGCTTTGGGTCCGCCGCTATTTTCTGCAATATTGCCACCGATAAAACAACTGCCCCTGCTGCTCGGATCAGGCGGATAGAACAAACCTTTTTCCTTTACGGCATCCTGCAAAACTTCTGTGATCACACCCGGTTCAGTTATCACCTGCAGGTTACGTTCGTCAATTTCCAAAATCGAATTCATTCTTTCCATCGAAAGTAAAACGCCGCCCAGGTGTGGTAATGCGCCGCCGCTAAGACCCGTTCCTGCACCCCGGGGAGTGACCGGTATCTTATGTTCATTACAAATGATCATGATGGCACTGATCTCCCTGGCTGACCTTGGTTTAATAACGATATCAGGCAGAAAATGGAGGTTCTCAGTTTCATCATGTGCATAATTGTTCCGGCTTTCTTCATCAGAAAACACATACCCATCCCCAACGATCTTTTTAAAATGGTCGATATAGTGCAGGGCACCCGGTTTTGGTTCAACAGCTTGCATGTAACATATTTATGTAAAACTCGTATAAAATAGTGAGTTCATAAAATCAGGTGTGTTTTGGTATCAGTTTGAAAAATAAATCAAATGAATGTCAGTCCCAATGGCTATCGAAATTGTCGAAGCCGGTTTGCATCTCCGTGACCCACCTTCGACAAGCTCAGGTTGACAGCCTTTTTTAAATTGATACACTAATTGGTTTTTAAAAAATCCTGTAAAATTGTTAAAGTTCTTTTAACGTATTGCAAATATTAAAAGACAAAACTACATTTGTTACGAATCTGTTCGTATTTAGTTTTTAAACCAATAAAAGTATAGCCATGAAACAATTTATTTTAAAGCACAAAGCGGCCCTTACGGGCACGATCGCCTTACTTCTGGTGGGCGGTATTACCATGTCATTCCAGGATTCTCCTTTCAGTTATAATAAATACCTGGTGGAGGAAAATTTTGATTCGCCCGGAGGGTGTAGCGACACCTTGCCTGAAAAGGAAGGCACTATGAAGATGAAGGATTTTGATAAGCTGCAAAGCCAGTTAGACGGGTCTTTACTGGAAGTAACGGATGAATTGAAAAAGATCGATTTGACAAAACTGAAAAAGGAAATAGATGAATCGCTGAAAGATGTGGATATGGATAAAATAAAAAAGGATGTTGAGCTTGCTTTAAAAAGCATTGATATGGATAGGATGATGGCCGGCGTGAAATCCTCTTTAAAAGATCTGAACAGGGAGTACATCAATGCAGAAGTAGAAAAAGCTTTGGCTGAAGCCGCAAAAGAAATAGATAAAGCAAAACTGCAAATAAAAGATATTGATAAAGAGCTTATTCAAAAGGAACTGGAAGGTGCCAGGAAAGAAATAGAAAAAAGCAAACTGGAAATGGATAAGATCGACTTTGACAAGATCATGCTTGAAGCTCGTACCGGTATTGATAAAGCCAAAGAAGAATTAAAACTTACAAAAGAGCTGTTTGTTGAGATGGAAAAAGATGGCCTGGTTAATGCAAAGAATGGTTTTACGATCGAGTATAAAAATAAAGTGCTTTACATTGATGGTAAAAAGCAATCAGCAATAACAACTGATAAATACCGGAAATATTTTAAGAATGATCACTTTAAAATTACTATAGAGAAAGAGTAGAATAATTAAGCCTGGAGAACTAAAAAGGGCATCCAAGTACTTTAACCGGGATGCCCTTTTTATGTGTTTAGAATTTTGGACAGAGGGATTGCCTGTCAACATTCTCAGGATAAAATCCCTTTTTTATGATACTGAATTCGCTGGCGCCGCGGTAGCCATTATATTTACTCATTGATGATAAAGTAACATCATAACTGAATGCAAACTGGATATTTTTAATTTCGAAACCAACCATGGGAGCAACAGCATCTCCCAAACGATAATAGATACCGGCCAGTAATTGTTGCTCGCCAAATTGGGATAGGTTATAATTTGCATTGATACCAAAAACCAGTTCGCTTGCTTTTGCCTGTGTAGAAAAATAAGCATTGGGATTAATAATAACCCGGTCGTTCACTTTTAAAATAGCATTTACAAACCCTGTATGCCGCATGGATATACGGTCATCTGTGTTATTATCGTTAAAGAAAGTTTCCCTTGGCCTGTTTACGTGCTGGATGGAATAACCGCCATTGATGTACACATTCTCATCAGGAAAATATGCATAATTCATACCTGCATGAATATCCAGATAACTTACACTGGTATTCACCAATGAATTCTTTGCTAAAGAAGGTTGGTTACCATCAAAAAATTTCCCTTCAAACTGGTCAGGAAAAGTAAGCTTACTGGTGTTAACACGTTTATTGGCCCAACCAATGTTAAAGCCCGCGGAAACCAAACTGCTTAAGCCAAGCATTTGATGATAAGCAACGGAACCATACACTTTAGTGCTGGTCAAACTGCCACTGCCCGCCTTGTCACTCAGCAATAACGCACCCAGGCCAAGCCAGCCATTATCCAGTTTATCCCTGAAAAACTGTGCATCGCCAAAAGCACTGATCGTTTTATAAGGCACTGTCATTACCGAACTCCATTGGTTGCGGTAATTGGCACCGATCCTGTAATCAGCATCGGGTATAAAACCGGTGTTGGCCGGGTTGGTGGACAAAGGTGAATTGAAGAATTGTGAAAAATGCAGATCCTGTGCCTGTAAAGATTTATGAAGCATAGAACTGCAGGCTACGAGCAATAATATTTTTATTTTTGTAATCATAGTTATTTATTTTGTCTCACTACCCTACAAAACCTGAGTTGTGAATTGGATGCAAAAATCTACTTCGCATAAAGCAAGTTGCAGGCAACCATTTATTATCTCAACAAGGTTATATCCCCCGTTTTTCTATGTTTCTGTCCATCTGTAAATTCTACGTCTAAAGTATATGTATACACGTCCATGGGTTGCAACTGGCCTTTAAACGTTCCATCCCATCCCTGGTTCTTGTCAGTGCTTGCAAATACTACCTGGCCCCAGCGGTTATAAATTTTCCAGTTCAAAGAGCCGATCCCGAAGCCTTCCACTTTTACGATTCCGTTCTTACCAAACCTGCCCGGGGTAAATGCATTGGGCACATCAAATAATGGCCTGATAAGGATAGGTACATCCTGTGTCAGGCTATCCACGCAATTAGCAACATTATAGGCATATAATGTTGCCTTGTAAACCCCTGTTGCATTATACAAATGAGTTGGATTAACCAGGGTTGAGCTTTCTCCATCGCCAAAATTCCATACGTACCGGTTAGCTCCTATTGACAGGTTGTTAAACCTGGTAATGGTATTTTCAATGGGCGGGTTGGGTGTCCAGTTGAAACCGGCCGTAGGTATAGGGAATACCGTAATCGCAAAGAAAGCGGAAGTATCCCGCTTATTACAGGTACTCGTATCAATGGCGATCAAACGTACATTATAAGTTCCGGTGCTGGTATAGGTATGTGTGGGTTCAAAATCAGTTGACGTCTGGTTATCACCAAACTCCCATATCCAGTCTGTTCCTCCCAATGAAAGATTTTTAAATTGCGCCGTATAAGGTACACAGCCACGTTGCGGTGTAGAAAATATGGCTTTAACATTGGGGCTTATCCGCAAAGTTTTTTTAGCTGTATCAGGCGCATTACAAAACGTAGTATCATCAACTACCAATGTAATAATATAGGAACCTGTAGATGGGAATGTATGGATCTGTGGCCCAAAGCCCGTTCTTATTTTTTGAGAGCCATCACCAAAATCCCATAAAAATGTTTGATTGGTATAAGTGGGTACAACTGCTGTTGTAAGATTTGTGAATTGGTAACGTAAGCTATTGCAGGAGTCTAATTTAAAAAAAGAAAAATCAGCATTGATTATGTTAGCACCCACTTTTACAGTTACAAAGGCTGTGTCAGATATATTACAGGTTGCTGAGTCAATAGAGATAAGCATTAACTGGTAGCTGCCTACCAGGTTATATGTATGTGATACAGAATTGTTAGGCGCAAAAGTAATATCCCGTGGGCTACCATCGCCATAATCCCAGATATACATTTTACCCTTTGCCAAAGTATCAGTAAATCTTATTGTTAATGGTACACAACCAATCGTATCAACCACACCATCTATTGTGGCTTTTACACTGGCGCCAATACCTGCAAAATTCATTTCTATTTTTACGGCAGCCAGGTTACAACCCCCGGAAGGTGAATTATTCGTTCGTGACCAGGCACCCGGTGTTGTGGGAAATAATGTACCTCCCGATCCGCAACCACAAATGGCCTGGTAAATAACACCATTGGCATCAAAGCGGCTGGTACCACCATCTACGTGATCACCAACACTTCCATTCTGTCCAAAATGAGAACCGAAGAGCTGGCTCTGTGCATTTTTTTCCAATACAAAAAAGTAAAAATCCTGGCCATCCGGAGCCGGTATGCCGGCTAAAGGAGTTACTTCAGGCAAACCCGAAGTACCTGCCGATGGGTATAATTTTGCATTATTTATTCCACCACCCCAACCTGATACATACACGTTCTGGCAGCGGTCAACCAAAAAAGCAGTGGGCGAAAGGTTGGGCACTGCAGCATTGGTACCAAATACAGTAGAATAAACATAATTAGGGCCAGATAAGTCTGGTTTCAGTTTACTAATGAATTGTTTGCCACCCGTATTACTGAAGGCTGCATTAAATACCGGCCAGTTGCCGGTTGTAGTACCCATGATATAAGGAAATCCGAGTTTATCAAATTGAATACCATATACCAGGTCATTTCCGGATGTGCCCTGGTATGTAGTTCGCACAATGGCCGAACCATCATTTAATATTTGTGTTACAAATCCATCCGTTGCCCCACCCCCATAGAATTGTTGTATCACCGCGGGGGAAGTTCCCGGGAGATTCGTACTCGTGGTTCCCCCAGCTACGTAAATATTTCCGTCAACCGGATTTTGTGATAAAACAAAACAGGCATCATCTCCGCTTCCGCCAAAATAAGTACTGAATAGAACGGCACCGAGGTTAGGCGTAAATTTTAAAATTACTCCATCCTGCCTGCCACCGCCAAATGTTGCCTGTATCAAAGAATTCCTGACCGGGAAACCTCCGGAAGCTTCTGCACCGCTTGATTGTGTACAGGATGCCAGCATTATATTACCGGCCTCATCAATGATCACTTCGCTCCTGGCATCATCGCCATAATTTCTCCTGGTGGCATCTGCGCCATCGGGTGCAAAATATTTTCCACGGATATTCACACCATCAGCGCCACTGCCCCCTATCCTGATGGAGCCCATCAATACCGTGCCTGCTGCATTTAATTTGCTTAACACAATATCATAGCCACCACCATTACCAACCAATGCTCCCGGGTAATTAGCAGAATTACTTCTACCGGCAATAACTAAATTTCCCTGTGCATCACAGATCATACTATGCGGCTGTTCGTTACCATTACCACCCAAATAAGTTGCAAATAAACGATTGGCACCATTGGGAGAAAATTTTATGATCGCCATATCATATACGCCTGTTCCATCTTCATTTACACCACCACCAAAAACTGTTTTATAAGCCCCCGGAGAAACCGGAAAGCCTGATCCAAAAGCAATACCCCCGGCATAAAAACTGCCGTCTGGCCCCGGCGTAGCTGTATATCCCCAATTGTCTGCTGTACTACCCGTGAAGGTTGAAAATATTAAAGTTGGATCAATGATCACCGTTGTTTTTGGATCATAATCACTCACTTTGAACCTGACGATATTATTTTTTACATCATACTTGCAATCGATGGTTTTTCTTTGTCCATCCAGCACCTGGTAACTATAGGGATATAATTCTTTAACGGAAGCAACCGGTGTATTGATGAGCAGTTCTTTATTCTTCACTTCCATTTTATCAACGCCGTCATACTGCATGGCTATCTCGTTGATATTACCACCCGGATGAACAATGATATCGTATTTCATTTTTCCGCCGTCGCTGTAAAACCTGACATCAATATTGGGGTAAATATTCTGATAGTTTACTGCCTGGGCAATTTTACAATCAGATGCCCATTTGCTTTGATCTTTTCCTAAAAAATAATTATTGTGATAAGGCTGTATCTTATCCGGTACATTTTGAGCAAATGAACTGCCTCCCAAAAATTTTACTTTATAAGCGTGTGAATTTAAGATAATGGGCTGGCCGGTTGTTGCTAAATTTGGATTATGGCCATGCATTTGTTCCGAAACCAATTTCAGGTCATCGACATTATGCAGCAGAACCGTAAAACCCTGGTTCTCTAAAAAAAATGATCCTGTTGAAAAATCACCTCTGTATTCAACCCTGCTGTCCCATTGGCCTTTATTTTGGATAAACTCCATCTGGGCCCTGACATCCCCGGTAAAGAAAATCGCAGCAAGAAGTATAATAAACTGGAGTATTATTTTACGCAAAATTGTCAATTATAGGTGTTTTACAATGTACAAAAATTAAACCACAAAATTAGCGGATCTGGCCATCCTGTAAATCCTTACCAGTGTTGGTAACTGTTATAATTTGCTTAAAGAAATCAAATGTATGTAGCCAATTACCAAGGTTCATTTACGAAATTTTACTCCACGATGTTTTACCCTTTTGTTGTTGCAAATAGTTTTTAACCCGTACATTTTCTTCACTGTCCATATCAGGATCTGATCCTAAAATATTTTCAGCAGCAACCCGGGCAGCTTCCAGGATCGCCCTGTCCTGGACAATGTTTGCCAGCTTAAAGTTTAACAGGCCACTTTGTTTAGTGCCTTCTATATCACCGGGGCCACGTATTTCAAGATCTTTCTCTGCGATCTTAAAACCATCATTGGTGGCTACCATGATCTTTAACCTTTCGCGGGCATCATTTGATGTCTTATACCCTGTTAATAATATGCAAAAACTCTTTTCAGCTCCTCTTCCCACTCTTCCACGCAATTGATGTAATTGAGATAAACCAAATTTTTCGGCACTTTCGATCACCATTACACTGGCATTGGGTACATTGACACCAACTTCAATAACCGTTGTACTCACCATGATCTGTGTATCGCCTTTTACAAAACGCTGCATATTTGTTTCTTTCTGTTCGGCCGGTTGTTTTCCATGAACCATGCTTATCCAGTATTTGGGCTCCGGAAAAAAAGACTTCACTTCTTCAAATCCTTTCATCAGGTTCTCGTATTCCATTTTACTGCTTTCTTCTATCAAAGGATAAACAATATATGCCTGTCTTCCTTTTGCAATTTCTTCTTTTACAAAACCCATTACCTGGGGCCTTGCACTTTCAGAACGGTGAACCGTATTGATTGGTTGTCTGCCGGGCGGTAATTCATCAATAACGCTATAATCCAGGTCTCCATAAGCAGTAAGTGCCAGTGTGCGTGGTATGGGTGTTGCGGTCATCACCAATACATGCGGTGGAATAGTATTCTTCTTCCACAACTGCGCCCGTTGGGCCACGCCAAATTTGTGCTGTTCGTCAATGACTGCAAAACCAAGGTTTTTAAAGATCACATTATCCTCAATTACCGCATGCGTTCCGATCAGTATATTCAAAGACCCATCTTCACATGATTTCAGCACTTCTTTGCGCTGTTTACCTTTAGATGACCCGGTGAGCATTTTTACACAAACCGGCATATCTTTTAAAAGCCCTGTAATACTGTTGAAATGCTGCTGTGCTAAAATTTCGGTGGGTGCCATAAGCACCGCCTGGAAACCATTATCGGCTGCGATCAACATCATCATCAATGCTACAATGGTTTTACCGCTACCTACATCTCCCTGTAAGAGTCTGTTCATTTGTTTGCCGCTGCCTGCATCTTTCCGTATCTCCTTCAACACTTTTTTTTGTGCTCCCGTTAATTCAAATGGCAAATATTGTTCATAAAAAGTATTGAACAGGGCTCCCACTTTATCAAATACCAAACCCTTACTGAACCTATGCCGGGAAGATTTGATCAAGCCCAGCCGCAATTGGGCAAAGAACAATTCTTCAAATTTTAAACGCCTTACGGCATGTTGGTAATGCTTATCTGTTGCCGGAAAATGTATTTGCCTGCAGGCGTTAAAGTGACTGACGAATTTATATTGCTGAATGATCTGCTCCGGTAAGTTTTCGGGCAGGTCTTTTTCGGTAAGAATTTGCAGCAAGGCATAGGTCAATTTACCCATAGCCCTTCCATTCAGTCCCTTAGCTTTTAATTTTTCAGTAGATGGATAAACAGGTTCCAGGTAATATTTTCCATCCGTTTTTTGCGTTGTAAAATTCTCCACTTCGGGATGGGCAATTTGTGGCTTGCCGGCAAAAAAGCTGAGTCGCCCAAAAACCAGGTAAGGCTGCCCAACTGCGATCGCCTTTTGTATCCAGCTAATGCCCTGAAACCAGACCAATTCGATTTCCCCGGTTTCATCTGCCAGCCTGGCGGTTAATCTTTTTCCCCTGCCCTCGCCTAATATATCTATATGGGTTATTTTGCCGGCTACCTGTGCATATTCATTATGGGGTGAAAGCCCTGCGATCTTATCCAGCTTTGTTTTATCAACATGCCTGAATGGATAATGTTCCAGCAGGTCTTTAAATGTAAATATGCCCAGTTCTTTTTTTAACAGGTCTCCTTTAAAACTGGTTACACCGTTTAAATATTCAATGGGACTGGCTAATATGGTGGAAAGCGGGCTGATGGAAACTGTTTTTTACAAATATACAATTGAAGGCTCAGGTATCCTTCCGCCTGGCGGCGGAGAAAAATTGCCACAGAGACACGGAAACACAGAAATAACAGATCCTGCTTTGCGATTCTTTGCGGTTTTTTCTTTGCGATCTTTGCGGTTTCTATTTTTACCGCAAAGGCCGCTAAGTATTTCGCAAAGTACGCTAAGAAGTTCTGCTGACTTTATTCAACACAAAATATTACTTTTTGTGTTCTTAAATGATTGGTCAAACATCAAGTACCGGTCTACCGCTTTACATTATTTTGAAAACGCCTTGGCTTGCTGAATTTTTTATTGCCGCCGTGACCAGGTGAAGAAGCTGTATTATAGCCGGGGGTTTCTCCCAGTTCTTCAGGCACTATGGCCTTGGGTACAGGTTTGCCCAATAATTTTTCTATCCCTAAAAATTTACGTTGTTCTCTTACCGTAACAAAAGTATAGGCACTGCCTTCGGCTGCAGCCCTGGCTGTGCGGCCAATGCGGTGAACATAATCTTCGCCGTCGTGCGGAACATCATAATTAATGACCAGGTCAATATTATCAATATCTATTCCGCGACTTAAAATATCAGTGGCTACTAAAATGGGTAACCTGCCACTTTTAAACTGGATCAAAACATCTTCCCTTTGTGTTTGTTCCAGGTCGCTGTGTATTTCATCTGCTAAAAACTTAGCCCGTTTCAGGTCACGTGTCAATTGTTTTACACTTATTTTACTGCTGCAAAATATCAGCACCGATTTAAAATTCTTTTTGCTCAGCAGGTATTTTACCAGTGGAATTTTTTGTGTATCATAAACGATGAA
>JBDSGK010000026.1:0-5064 GCA_039919015.1 Ferruginibacter sp. | reverse complement strand
GTTTTACAGAGGCATTTTTTTATAAATTATCCAGAGTATTTATTTAAACCCTGCGTTTATATAATCTTCAATTTCTTTTCCCTTTACTTTTCCTAATTTGTTTAATCCACCTTTGATCATTGGGTCTACAAAACTTCTGAGTTGTTCCGGAACTGCATTACGCAGTTTGATGATCATATCAATTCCTATTTTTACTTTCGTTATGTTAGAAACCTTTTCTAGAAACAATGCAAAAAGGGGAACAGCTTGCACTTTCTCCTGGCTTAAGGGCATTTTATCAAAGCGCTCAGCAATAAAATCAAAGTCGGCTTCGGTTCCATTTTTAATGATCTCTTCATTAACGATATCGCCTAAATCGCCTTTTGCATCTTTACTGTATCTCTTTGCCAGTTCATATGCTTTGCCGGGCTCTAATCCTATTAAACCTTCCAGCGAAGCACCTGCAACAGAATAACTGCTGTCGTTAATATTCTTCTCGTACAAAGTTTTGTATTTGGCATTGCTTGTTTTAGCTAAGTAAGCAATGGCAGCAGCTTTTGTTTTTCTGTCTTTATCAGTATTGGCAATTTTTTCAATGGCTTCAATAACTTTTGCATCTTCTGCCATTTTAGAAGCCTCCAGTTTGGTAATAGTATTTCTTCTTAATGGTGCATATTTATCCGTTAAGCCATTCGCCAATTGGGGCATACCTTTTTTAGCAAAATAATCAAGCGCTTCTTTTCTGTCTAAATATTGTGGAGCATATTTAATTTGGTGTACAAAATTTTCTACCGTTTTATTATCCGTTTTAACCCAAAGCATTATTTTGTCAGCATCCACATTTATCAAATCAGGTTTTTGTGTGTAGGTGAACGTAAATGTTTCAACCTTGTTCTCAACCCACACATTATATCTTTTTTTGGCAGCGCCGGTGTACACATCAATGGCAATTGGAAAGCGGAATACCTTATCAGTTTTTTGTGTCTGTTCTATAATCACAGAGGCTTTACCATTATCATAATCGTAATCTATTTTAACAACAGGATGGCCGCTGCCATAATACCATTGGTTCCAGAACCAGTTCATATCCTTGCCGGTAACTTCTTCAAAAGCCAAACGCAACATGCCGGCTTCGCCTGCTTTAAATTTATTGGTAGTTAAATAATTGTTTAACGATTTAAAGAAAGCATCATCGCCCACATAGTTGCGTAACATGTGTAAAATCCGTCCGCCTTTGTTATAACTCACACCATCAAAAACATCTTCCTTATCTGAGTAATGAAATCTTACCAGGTCTTTTGATGGATTACCCGGGCCTTGTAAATATCCCTGCATGTCATTATAATTTTGAGCATCTCCGGCATCTTTACCATTTTTATATTCATCCCAGAGTGTTTCGCTGTAATTGGCAAAACTTTCATTTACGGTAATATGGCTCCAGCTTTCAGCCGTAACCAGGTCTCCAAACCATTGGTGAAATAATTCATGGGCAATCGTACTTTCCCAACCAACACCATCAACAAGTTCCCTTGCATTTTGATAAGCACTTTCCTGGTGTAAAGTTGCTGTTGTATTTTCCATGGCACCGCTTACATAATCTCTTCCAACGATCTGTGCATATTTTTGCCATGGATATTCCACGCCTAATCTATCTGAGAAAAATTTGATCATTTCCGGGGTATTGCCAAAAATTGTACGGGCTACCGGTGCATATTCTTTCTCTACATAATAACTTACTTCTTTTCCTTTATAACTGTCCTTAACAATTGAATATTCACCCACACCCATAAAAAATAAATAGGGGGCATGTGGCAGATCCATTTTCCAGTAATCTGTCCTGGTACCGTCAGCATTCTTTTTTTGGCTAACTAACAAACCATTACTAAGGGTTACATATTTTGCCGGAACGGTCATATAGATCTCATCCGTAGTTTTTTGATTGGGCTTATCAATGGTAGGCATCCATACGCTGTTTGCTTCTGTTTCGCCTTGTGTCCATATCTGTGTAGGTTTATTTTTGTCTTCACCTTTAGGATTGATGAAATACAAACCCTTGGCATCCGTAATAGCAGCACTGCCTTTTGCTTTTAATTCATTGGGTTTGCTTATATAATCAATATAAACAGTATAATTTTCGCCGCCTTTGTAAGTTTTGTCAAGCGTGATCCTTAATTCCGTTCCATCGTACGCATATTTCAATTTAGATTTGGAAGTACCTTTCATGATGGACACTTCTTTAATGTCCATACCCTTCGCATCAAGCAAAAGCGAATCAGTATTGTAGAAATGAGGCTTTAAAGTTATCCAGGCTTTGCCATCCAGGTATGATTTGTCATAGTCAAACCTTACTTCAAGCCTGGTATGTACCAGGTCATTGATCCTTGGGTTCGACTCTCTCAGCATATTTTTCCAGGATGTATCTTTTGGTTCAGCACCAAATTGAGCCATCACAAATAAAGGGCCTGCGATCAATGCAAGCAAGAACAACATTTTTTTCATATTTAAATTTTAGGGTACAAAAATAAGCGTGGCATGGTTAATGCAAACTTGATTTTTATTTAAATGGTAAAAACAAGCATAAATAAGTATTTTTGAACGGCGTTAATTATAATAAAAGATGAAGTTTATTCTATTAAAATTAAGTTTGCTGTTCTTTGTTTTATGCCTGCTGTCACTGGCTGCCAGCGCACAGGACCCCCGATTCATTTATATCCAAACTGATAACAAGGAGCCGTTTTACGTTAAAATTGATAAAACACTTTTAAACTCATCCCCAACCAGTTATATCATCATTCCCAAACTGGTTAATGACAGTTACCAGCTTACGATCGGGTTCTTTAATAATGAATGGCCTGAATTAAATGTTACCGTGAGTGTAAAAGATGCAAATGCGGGTTTCCTGTTAAAAAATTCTGGAGAAAAGGGGTGGGCACTGTTTAATTTACTAAGCATGAAATCAGTGGCAGTTGAAAAGCAGGTTCTACCAACAAAAGAAGTGGAAACAGTAACCAGTACTGATGAATTTGCAAGAATTTTGGCTGAGGTTGTAAATGATCCTTCGATTGGCCAGGTCATCGTTGAAAAAAAAGCAGCTGAAGTAACCGTTAAAACGGATGATGTTAAAGCAGTTAAGACCCCGGTTGTAAAAGAAGAGATAAAAGCGATACCCGTAAAACTAAAGGGTAATGATGAAGTCATTACGCCTAAACCTGAAATTAAAAAGCTGGTGCAGGATACCACACAAGATGGTTTACTCATGACCTATCGTGAAAATGCTGACACCATAAAAATTTTTATGCCCGTCAGTAAAACTGAAATAGAAGATCCAGATCTTAAAAGAGATTCTGCTTCAAAAATAAAAGAGGATGTTGTAATTACAGAAAAAAAGACTGTAGCGGATAACTCAAATGAAAAGCTTGCTGCCACCGGCTTAAATGCCAATAAGGTGATGATAAACCGTGACTGCAAAAGATCAGCAACGCAAAATGACTTTTTAAAGCTTAGTAAGACAATGGCTGCTGAAGCCAATGAAAAAAGTATGACTAAAGCTGCAATCAAACAATTTATCAGCACCTGTTACACTGCTGAGCAGGTTAAGATCCTTGGGGCATTATTTATTACCCAGGAAGAAAAGTATAAGTTTTTTGTGGCTGCTTTTCCGCATGTTTGGGATGCAGGTAATTTTAAAGCTTTGGAAGATCAGTTAAGTGACGAATATTATAAAACAAGATTTAAAGCAATGTTCAGCCATTAATACCAGGTATGCCACGTTATTTTATCGAAGTCTTTTATAAAGGCACTAACTATTCCGGGTTCCAGGTACAGCGGAATGCCAATTCGGTACAGGCTGAAATTGAAAAAGCGCTGGAGATATTTTACAAACAAAAATTTGAGCTAACCGGTTCATCCCGTACAGATGCGGGTGTACATGCAATGCAGAATTTTTTTCATTTCGATACTGAGATGGCTATAAAAAATGATGCTTATAACCTCAATGCCATACTGCCCGGTGATGTAGTGGTTAAGCAGGTATTTAAAGTAGCTGATGATGCGCATTGCCGTTTTGATGCCATCAGCAGGGAATATCGCTATTACATATACCAGGATAAGAACCCTTTTTTACAAGGCAGGGCCTGTTATATACCTTATACTATTGAGCTTGATCTATTGAAGCAGGCTGCCAGAGAGATCATGAACCATACAGATTTTACCAGTTTTTCCAAGCGAAATACCCAGGTGAAGAATTTTCTGTGTACAATATATACTAGCGAATGGGTTGAAGAAGCCGGTTGTTTTATTTATAAGATAAAAGCCAATCGTTTTTTACGGGGAATGGTAAAGGGATTGGTAGGCACGATGCTTTTAATGGGCAAAAAGAAGATCACATTAGAAGAATTCAGGACAATCATTGAAGTAAAAGATTGTACAAAAGCAGATTTTTCAGTTCCGCCCGATGGATTATTCTTATACAAAGTTGTATTTACATAATTGATTTAAACCGCCGTAAAGATTTTGCCGGCTTATTTTCTTACTATGTATAAGCCAGGTATTTGATCATGATTTCAGCTTATTTCAGCTGATTATTACCTTTTCAAAAACTTTCTCAAAAAAAATCAATGAAAAGACCAAAACCTGTAATGCAGTACTGTACCCATTTTTACGTGATATCTACATAGGTTTTTGGCTTGTGTGAATAATTAAAAGAGAGATTTATTTTGGCAGCAGTTTTTCCGCCCTTATCTTTGCCGTCCGCTTTTGAAAAAAGGCATTAGTTCTTAACAAAATCTCACACAAAATTTAACAGAAAAATCAAAAATAATTTCATGAAAATTGAAATTAGATTTGGTGGTTAAACTCTCTGCTATTACTTTTGCACTCCCAATTAAAAAACGGGTTTTTTCAAAGGAAAAAAGTAGATAAAAGTTCAGATAAAGTTTGGGTGATAAAATAAAGACCACTACCTTTGCACTCCCAATTAAAAAAGGGGCAAAAAGTACAGTCTAAAAGTTCTTTGAAAGTTTGGAAACAGCAGCAAATAATTAATTGATTATCAAGGTAATGTTAGCGCAAATATTATATTAGAAT
>JBDSGK010000025.1:0-3180 GCA_039919015.1 Ferruginibacter sp. | reverse complement strand
CCAGTATATCATTGATCAAAACGATCAGCGAATTGCCGCTTAATTTGATAGCGGTTAAATATTCTCTTTGTTTGGCGGTCAGCTCAGTTTTCAATACCACTTTTGTAAACCCGATGATGGCATTCATCGGTGTACGTATCTCGTGGCTCATATTACTTAAGAACTGCTGCTTGGCCTTTACTGCATCCTCGGCTATCATTGTTGCTTCTTCAGCTTTTAATTTGGCATCTTCTGCAATTCCTGTGGCAAGCTCGGCAAACACGATCGCCTCAGTCAGTTCTTTTGCAATTCTTTTTTCATCAGTTACATCCCTGGCAACAAGTACTCCGCCCAACACATTGCCCCCCAAATCCCTGTAAACAGATCCGTTTAAAAAAATGTCGGTAAGTGTACCATCCACATGGCGGAGTGTAAGCGGGGAGTTAACAATGGATCCTTTTGTAAATACGTTTTCGTAAACTTCGCGTGCTTTTTCGGGTTCGGTAAAATAATCGAAGAAGTTTGTGCCGGTAAGCTTTTCACGGCTTAAACCTGTAATATTTATGGTGGCCTTGTTCATATCTGTAACCTTGCCCTCCATATTTATAGTGATCAGGGGATCAAGGCTGGCTTCAATTAAACTGCGGGAATACTCGGTCAATAATTTTTCCCTGGCGTCTTCAACTTCCTTATGTTTTTGCAACAGCTCATCATTAGCTTCCAGTAATTCCTGCGTTCTTTTTTCAACCGATCTTTCCAGTTCTTCTTTTAGCTGGCGCTGTTCCTGAATTTCGGTTTTACTGCCTACCCACATTTTTATATTACCGGCATCATCTTTTAAGGGCACTGCCAGGGTAAGGTGCCATAAATATTTTCCATCTTTATGCAGTAACCTGTTTTCGGCCTCATAATTTTTTCCGGTGCTAATGGATTCCTCCCATTGGTTTTTATCTTTTTCCCAGTCATCTGGATGTATAGCTTTTTGCCAGCCCGTGCCTTTTAATTCATCGGTGGTTAAGCCGGTATAGTCGAGCAAGGTTTTATTAAAATAGTCTTTGTTGCCTTCAGCATCAGAAGTCCACACTTTTTGCGGCATCAGTTCTGCCATCATCCTGAACTGTTTTTCACTTTCTTCAATCTTTTTTTGCAAACTTACTTCGGTGGTTACTTCATAAGCAATACAAGCTACACCCGAAATGGTTTCATCTGCTTCTAAATAAGGCTGGTAAACAAAATTAAAATATACATCCTCCAGTTTGCCTTTACGATTTAGCGGTACAAGCATTTCGTAACCGTAATAAGGAATCCCTGTGGTATAAACATTATTTAATAATTCCGGCAAGGGGCCGCCGGTAATTTCGGGTAATATCTCCAGCAGACGCTTATTTTCTAAATCTTTTCCTTTCCCCAAAATTTCTTTAAAACTGTCGTTCGCAATTTCAATTACCATGTCTTTCCCTTTAAACACGGCAAAAGCAAAAGGCGATTGCATGAACATCATACTAAACCGCTTTTCACTTGCTTCAATTATTTTTCGGGCAAGTACCTGTTTGGTAACATCGGTGCCTAAAGCCATTACACCGGTAATGGTACCATCATCTTCGGTATATGGCTGGTAAACAAAATTAAAATAGGAAGTTTTTTTCTCGCCATTTTCAAATTCAAAATTAGCCGGTTCTTCGTAGCCTTTATGGGTAATGCCGGTTTTAAAAACATTCAGCAAATAACCCATAAAAGGCTGGCCCTTCATTATCGGAATAATATCTAGGAATGGTTTGCCCATAGATGATTCCCTGTTTACCCCCCAGGCTTTTAACACCGGGTCATTAGCTACTTCCAGCAGCATGTCTTCGCCTTTAAAAATACAAATAGGATAAGGCGAATTTTCTACCAGGCTTCTGAACCGCTGTTCGCTTTCTTTAAGCTTATCAGACACAATTTTTTTATCGGTTATATCTTCAATGGAAAGCAAGATCAATTTTTCTTCCTTTTTTTCTCTTGTTATTTCCAGGGCGCTCAATAAAATTATCCGTTCGCCAATAGATAAAAAGTTATGTGTTACTTCAAAATCGGTGATCTGTTTTTTTTGCGGCAAAATTTCTTCCAGCAATGTCCTTAATTTAGGTATGTTCCATTGACGGTTTCCAAGGTCGTAGATTAAGACACCCTCTGTCTCCTGTTCATTTACCTGGAATGTTTTATAAAAAGCCTTGTTGGCAGTTTTTACCCGCAGGTGTTTATCCAGTACCAGCAAAGGCTGGTATAGGGTAGCGACTATGCTTTCGGAATAATTTCTTGCGTCTGTTACCTGTTCGTTCAGGCTGTTTAATTCAAAGTTTAAAACCGTCAATTCTTCGTTGGTGCTTTGTAATTCCTCTTTGCTGGTTTCCAGTTCCTCGTTCAGGCTCTGTAATTCCTCGCTGCCACTAAGCAGTTCTTCATTGGCACTTTGCAGTTCTTCGTTGCTTGCTTCCTGGTCTTCGGTAATGCTCCGCATATCTTCACGGGCTTGTGCAAGTTCCTGCTCTAACAATTTTATTTGAATATCCTTTTCGTCTTTTTTTGTTTTAGCCGAAACTTTTTTTCTGTTGCCTGTTACAGGTCCGTCCGTGTCTGTCAAATTATTGTCGTGAAAGAGTACCAGGTAATAAGGCTCTGCTGTATGGGGTAGGGGAACAGCTTCGATAGAAATATTGCGGATGTTGCCATTTTCAATCAATGGTATATTTTCTTTTACAACTGATACCTTATCCGTTTTTGCTTTGTGCAAAATGTTGCGCAACTCAAAGCCCAGGCCACTTTTTGCCATCATCAATAAATTATGGCTGGGTTTGCCGGGCGCCTGTTCTAAATAGTTTGCAGTATTGCCCCTGAAATGCACAATGTCCATGGTTTCGTTTACTACCACACCAGCCGGTGTGTATTTAGTAAGCAAAATATCATCGGCTGTTTTTTGAAAGTCGGTGCGGAGGGGTTCGCTTTTGGGACTGTCGGAGGGGCGGTTCAAAATTTGTTCACTTCGCTGGCTAGCTACATGCATAAACCTGCCGGGCACATCTTTACGGGTGTATAGTTTATCTGCTTTTTCCACAGCAGCAAAAAGATCGGGCACACCGCCGGTGGTTTCCGATTTTCCAAGCAATAAAAATCCTTTGGGGTTTAATGCATAATGAAAAGTAGTTAATGCTTTTTTTTGCAGGT
>JBDSGK010000024.1:0-7094 GCA_039919015.1 Ferruginibacter sp. | reverse complement strand
TGGAAGAGGCACTTTTATAAGAGATCACTGCTTCACCGGAATAACCACCGGTAACTAATGCTATTTTTTTCTTCATTCGGTTGTTTACAGGTTGTTTTACAAAGAAACGAAATATAGGTCAGGGTATTATAATTTTGGGCACCCGTTACCCATTTTTTATGGATTTAACGTTTCCGGTGTTCCCCGGGTTAATCAGTCCTCATTCCTGGCATCACCTATACCCTCATTTCCACTATCCAGGACATATTTCCAGGTGCCGTCTTTTTGTTTTTTCCATATGCTTACATAGGTTCCGTAAATAACAGTGTCCTTTCTTGATGGTCGCAACGCATAAATGCCATAAGTATATCCTAACTCTCCTGATTGGGCTACCGTACCATTCCGGGGTTCCCAGGTTAGTATATAATCAGTATCATTTTGCTGAATCAGGTAGTCAATGGCATCGGCACCTGCAATAGGTAATCGGTTGGATCGAAGCAAGACCCCATTACTGTCCAGGTATTCAATAAAAGCGTTCTTCATACCTTTTTCTTCACTCATTTTCGAAAATTGCCTGTCGGTATCCATCATTTCTATTTTTGCAAATGCATCTGCTTTTGACCCATTTTTAATGCTGTTTTTGCAGGATGTTACCATCATCACAATGATCACAAAAAATAAAAATCTATTCATACAACAATTTACTAAAATTAGGTAGAACTAAAAAGGCGAAAGTATTTTTACAATACCCTCGCCATGTTGCAGGAAATATCACCTGCCTGTAATAGTCCGCCGGGGCGGACTTATAAAAATTTAAACACGTGAATCGTGAATCGTGAGTTTGTATCTAAAGGATGCTGCATTCATACTGACAGCTCTCAACTCACGTCTGACGATTCACGCCTCATGTTTACAAATGCATTTTGTCTTTCTTCGCCAACAGCTCATCAACTGTTTCAACATACATTTCATCAGGTACACAACAATCTACCGGGCAAACAGCTGCACATTGTGGTTCTTCATGAAATCCCTGGCACTCGGTACATTTATTAGGTGTTATATAATAGATATCCATACTAACCGGTGCGTTTCGCTGGTTGGCATCAACCTGTGTTCCATCCATTAAAGTAAACATGCCTTTGATGGTTGTACCGTCTGATGCAGCCCATTCAACACCGCCTTCATAAATAGCATTATTCGGGCATTCGGGTTCGCAGGCACCGCAGTTTATACATTCTTCTGTGATCTTTATAGCCATCTATCGTAATTTTGGTTTTATAACCTCCTTATGGAAGTCAGTGCAATTTAATAATAACAACATGAATTTACAAAAACGAATTGAATTATTACAGGGCTTACAAAAATATTTATTGACCAATGATTCAGCATGGCAGCATATCAAAACAAAAGCTTCCTTTCATAATGGTTGGTTTACTGCAGAATTTATAGACCTCGCATTAAAAAACATCTGTTCCGAATTCCTCCAAAAAGAAAAACTGGAGCAATGGGCACAGCATTATCACCTGGATGATCATGTGGGCGGAAAAAATATTGGTATTGTCATGGCCGGCAATATTCCGTTGGTTGGCTTTCATGATCTGTTATGTGTTTTTATCAGTGGGCATAAACAAACCATCAAATTATCTTCAAAAGATGATATCCTGTTAAAGCACCTGGTTGATAAAATGACTGAATGGGAACCTGAACTAACCGCATACATTCAATTTGCGGATCTGCTAAAAGGATGTGACGCTTATATTGCCACAGGCAGTAATAATTCTGCCAGGTACTTTGAACAGTATTTTTCAAAATACCCGAATATCATTCGCCGGAACCGCACTGCAGTTGCTATTTTAGACGGGAAAGAAACTGCTGAAGAACTTGATCTTTTATCGGATGATGTACACCAGTATTTTGGACTAGGCTGCAGAAATGTTACCAAATTATTTGTGCCCCGTGAATATGATTTTGTTCCACTGTTAAGAGCTTTTGATAAATACAGATATTTTGAAGATCATCATAAATTCAAAAATAATTATGATTACCAGCTTTCCATTGCCCTCTTAAATAATATTTTTTATATGACAAATGGCAGTGCTTTATTGCTTGAGAACGATGCCATTTTTACAGCCATCAGCCAGCTCAATTATAGTTTTTATGAGGATGAAAATAAAGTGCTTGTTGCATTGACCGGTAATGATGAAGTACAATGCATCTGTGGCCATGTGGGTATTCAATTCGGACAGGCACAAAAACCCTCTTTAATAGATTATGCCGATGGCGTTGATACCATGCAATTTTTGTTAACTTTATAACCTCACCCCCATCCCCTCTCCTCCAGGAGAGGGGTGATGCGGAGATCGTAGCGACCTCACCCTCGTGCCCTCTCCTGAAAAAGAGGGGTGATGCGGAGATAATAGCGAAATGAAAGGGAGAAATAGTACTGAATTATTCATCTACGAAAGCCTTCCTAATTAATTGTTAAAGATGGCAGTTGGTAAAGAACATTTTGTCATTGCTTCGTTATTTTGTACAAACAGGCACAGGAGTTGATGAATGATCAGGACTGTTTAAAACAAAAGCTTTAAAAAAATTGTTGAACTAAATAAAACCTACGAAAAATGAAATGGAAACAAATTTTCTTTACAGTTACCATTAGTGCTGCTACAACCCTGGGTGTGATCTGGGGTTATGGAACTTATGTTACAAAAAATAATACCTATGCCGGCCAGCAGGAAGGTGTGGTTCCTTCAAATTATAAATATGCCGGTTTGTTTGATGGCACTACCCCTCCGGGCAATACTGTTGATTTTACAGCCCCTGCTGAAGCAGCAACACCAGCGGTTGTGCACATCAAAACAAAAACAAATGCCAAACAGGTAAATAACAGTTTACCAAAAAGGCAACCCAATAATCCATTCAGTGACCTTTTAGATGACGACATGTTCAACCAGTTGTTTGGAGGCCGTGGCAGAAATATCATACCTGAACAGAGAGCAAGCGGATCAGGTGTTATTATCAGTGATGACGGTTACATCGTAACCAACAATCACGTTGTTGAAAATGCAGATGAAATAACAGTTACACTCAGTAACAAAAAGACCTATAAAGCAAAAGTAATTGGTACCGATCCTTCCTATGATCTTTCAGTTATTAAGATCGAAGCCGCAGCTTTACCATTTCTATTATATGGCAATTCCGATGATGTAAAGATCGGGCAATGGGTTTTAGCCATTGGTTACCCATTGAATTTAGAGACCACGGTAACAGCCGGTATCATCAGTGCAAAAGCCAGGACACTTGGATTAAATAAAGATAAAAACGGGGATGCAAGGGCCGGTGTAGAATCATTTATACAAACCGATGCTGCCGTAAATATGGGTAACAGTGGTGGTGCATTAATAACTACAGATGGCAAATTGATAGGTGTTAACTCAGCCATAGCTTCGCCTACCGGTTATTATTCAGGATATTCTTATGCAATACCGGTTAATATTGTAAAAAAAGTGGTGGATGACCTGATCAAATTTGGAACGGTACAGAGAGGGTTCTTAGGTGTAAGTTTTGTAAATGCCAGCGATCTGAATGATGATGAGAAAAAAAGGCAGGGCATTCCTTTAGGTACAGAAGGTATTTATGTTACAGAAGCACCCCAGGATGGTGCTGCTTACGCCGCAGGTATCCGCAAAGGTGATCTGCTTAGAACAATAAACGGTACTGAAATTAATAATGGTGCGGAAATGCAGGGATTGATAAGCCGCCAGAAACCGGGTGATAAAATGCCCGTGACATTTGTAAGGAATGGTAAGGAAAATTCAGTTGTTGTAACTTTAAAGAACAAAGCCGGCAATTATGAAGTTGTAAAAGCTGAAGCTGTATTGGAGGCACTGGGTGCTGACCTGGCCACGCTTGATTCAAAAAAAGCAAAAGATTATGGCGTTGCCGGCGGGGTAATTGTAAAGAAAATAAATGAAGGTGCATTAAACGACCAGACCAGGATGAAAGACGGCTTTATTATTTTAAAAGTGAATGACAAAGAAGTGAAAAGTGTGGAAGAGCTGAAAATGTTGATAGGGTCGAACAAGGATATTACCATCAGCGGTTTTTATCCCGGCTATGAAGGCGTATATGAATACCCCATTTCATTAAGTGCTCAATAAATAAAAATAATTTTAAAAAAAGGCAGCGCTTCAGCTGCCTTTTTTTGTACGCCTATTTTCTTTCAAAAACCAAATATTCCCAGGCCTGCATTTTAATGAAAGTGTCGGGTGTTAAATGGCTTTCCGAAAGATCGAACACATTGATGTAAGTCCCATTTATAAGCTGGTCTTTAATAATGAAACCGGTTTTATCCTTACTCAAATTCAGCAAAATAAGCACTTCGTGGTTTTCATTTTTACGTAAATAAGCCATGATGTTCTTACCCCCTTCTGTAATGATATGAAAAGTTGTTACAGTCGCATCAGCAGCCCGCAGGGCAGGATTTCTTTTTCGCAATGCAAACAAGGTCTTATAAAGATCATGCAGGCGGTATTCACCCGTCCATTCAATGTTATCTTTCTCAAAGAACCGCAGCCTTTTCCCATTTGGTAACTCCTCCCCGCTGTAAACCATCGGTATCCCGTTCCATGTACAACTGAATACGATCAATGCTTTCAGCATATTCCCATATTTTTCATCACTGGTTCCGTTCCAGCTATTCTCATCATGGTTACTGGTAAAATACATACGGTATGCTTCAGCCGGGAAAACGGTCTCATATTTGGCAAGCACTTCATACAACCTATGTAGATCTATCGTTTTTTTATAAAAATTTTCAGTGGCATGCATCCATTCCCAGGTAAATGTTGCATCAAAAACCTCGTGATAATTTATTTCTTCAGATTCGGCGAGCCAAAAAAGATCCTGCTTTAAAGGTTCAATAGCTGTTCGGGCTTTTTTCCAAAAATCCAGGGGTGTTAAATGCGCCAGGTCTGCCCGGTAGCCATCAATATCAAAATTGGTGACCCAGTATTTCATAGCATCGATCATGGCGTCCTGCTGTGCAGGGTTATTATGATCGATCTGGATAACATCTGTCCAGTCGTATGGCGGTTTAAAATTTCCTCCCCCATCCCTGACAAAATATTCAGGATGATCTGTTATCCAAACATTATCCCAGGCAGCATGATTGGCAACCCAATCCATGATCAGTTTCATCCCCGAATCATGAGCCAGTTCAACCAGGTTTTTAAGATCAGCTGCTGTTCCAAATTCAGGATTGATCCCTTTGAAATCCGAGATCGAATAATAACTGCCCAGGATTCCTTTACGGTTTATTTTTCCAATGGGATGAATGGGCATTAGCCAAAGCACTTCAACACCCATATCTTTCAACCTGGGTAAAGCTTTGGTAAAAGCATTAAAACTACCTTCAGCACTATATTGCCTGATATTTACTTCATAAATATTCGTATCCGCGATCCAGCCTGCCCTTTTATATATTTTATTACTCATTTCTTTACCTGGTTAAGTTCAAACTTATATATTCAAATGTAAGCACTGTCGTCTGTAAATGGTGTGCATTCCAAATTGTCGCAGCGGCAAGTGGTTTGTGGGGACACAAACCACGGCACCTCCTCGGTCGGTGTCCCCTCCGACCGAAATCAGTAGCGACAATTTGGAATGCCCCCTTGTAAATGTACATAACAAAAATTTTGGGCTCAACCATGTACCTTTGCGGCTGTTATATATTATCATGAAGCAATTTAATGTTCCTATTATTTACCGCAGTCCTTTAATAGCAGCTATTAAAAATAAGCGCAAGCAGCTGGATAAAATGAAGAAGCCTGCCTCACCGTCAGGCAGGGATTTCAGCCCGGCCCTGCTCGATTTTGGGCCGGTCCAGATCTACCTTGCACGTCATTTTGGCTTTTGTTATGGTGTAGAAAATGCCATTGATATCGCTTTCAGAACAATAGAAGAAAATCCCGGCAAACGGATTTTCCTGTTGAGCGAAATGATCCATAACCCGCAGGTAAACGCTGACCTTTTAGAAAAAGGCGTGCAGTTTTTGCAGGACACCCACGGTGAACAGTTAATTGCTTTTGAATCATTGACGGCAGCAGATGTTGTGATCATCCCTGCATTTGGAACAACACTGGCTATTGAAAAAAAACTGGAAGAGATCGGCATCCCCGCACACAAGTACAATACCACCTGCCCCTTTGTAGAAAAGGTATGGAACCGGAGTGAACAGATCGCAAAGAATAATTATACCGTTGTGGTGCATGGTAAACCAACACATGAAGAGACCAGGGCCACATTTTCACATGCATCGGCCCATACCCCCACGGTTATTGTAAATGATATGGGCGATGCCATCGCATTGAGTAAATATATCACGGGCGAAAAAGACATGGCGCTGTTCAACCAGGAATTCGGCAGTAAGTTTTCTGAGGGTTTTGATGCATCCAAAGATCTTGAACGGATCGGTGTAGTTAACCAAACCACCATGCTGGCCAGCGATACCCAGGAGATATCTGATTTTTTAAAACAGGTAATGCTTACAAAATATAATCTCAATGATAACAATATTGGCGATCGCTTTGCTGATACCAGGGATACGCTATGCTATGCAACCAACGATAACCAGTCTGCCGTTTATGGCTTACTGGAAACTGAGGCAGATCTCGCTATTGTAGTGGGTGGCTATAACAGCAGCAACACTTCTCATTTAGTAGAATTGTGTGAAGAAAAACTGCCAACTTACTTTATCAATAATGAAGAAAAAATAATCTCCGGTATAACAATCCGGCATTTTAATTTTCACAATAACACTGAAACGGTAACAGAAGATTTTCTCCCGCAAAAAGACCCGGTTAAAATATTATTAACCAGTGGCGCAAGTTGCCCGGATGCACTGGTTGAAGGCGTGATCGAAAAGATCATCTCTTTTTATCCCACGGCCAGCTCAACGGAAGAACTCCTGCATAAGTTTACAAACTGATTGACTAGTCCTAAAAGAGGTTGACTGGTTTATAAATGTTGAAGTAAAGGTAAAAAATCACAAGAACCACCAATGTTCTTGTGATTTTTTTTAGCCCATGTCTTTATTTTTAGCTTGGTTTGGCTGT
>JBDSGK010000023.1:0-45565 GCA_039919015.1 Ferruginibacter sp. | reverse complement strand
TCTGTTAAAGATTTTTCTATAGCGACTCATACAGTTAATAACGGGGCTAAAGTGGAAAAATATCCTGATTCGCTGCAAAAATAAGACAGGATGCTGACAATATATCAACATTTCTGAATTTTTTTTTCCCTTATCCAGCGTGGTTTTCAGCTAATTAGAATTAATCCTGTATAGTTATTGTCATGTATTTGTAAACAGTTTTTGTAATTGAAAAATTTCCCGTTTACTGCATTATTTCACGATTTTTTAGCCCACTTTTGCCGAATGTTAAAAAAGCTGCAGGCTCATTGGAAGGTTAATGGGATAAACCTGGTACTTATTATTACAACTTTTGCATTGGGTGGAAGCCTGTGTGGTTATGCCGGAAGGAAGATCCTGTTACTGACCAACCTGGAAAAGGGAGCTGCATGGATCGTATTATATATATTACTGGTAACCCTGCTTTGGCCTGTATGTGTAATACTGATCAGCATACCGCTTGGCCAGTTTGCATTCTTTAAACGATACCTTATCAAGGTTTGGAAGAAAATCAGCGGCAAAAAGGCTGATAAAGCAAAACAGCAGGCAATTGTACGCATTGCCATTTTTGCAAGCGGGGCAGGAACTAATGCGGAGAAAATAATAACCTCACCCCCGTCCCCTCTCCTGGAGGAGAGGGGTGAGGCGAAGACCGAAGCGAATAAAGGAGTATATACCGTTGCATTAATTGTTTGCAATAAACCCGGTGCCGGCGTTTTGACGATTGCAGAAAATCATAGGATTCCCACTTTATTAATAGAAAATGAAAGATTTTTTAATGGCGATAATTACCTGCCCGAATTACAAAAGCATAACCTGGATCTTATTGTGCTGGCTGGTTTTTTATGGAAGATACCCGTACCTCTCATAAAAGCATATCCAAAAAGAATCATCAATATACACCCGGCCCTGTTGCCCAAATACGGAGGTAAGGGTATGTATGGTAATAAAGTGCATGAAGCTGTTATTGCAGCAAAAGAAAACGAAAGTGGTATATCCGTTCATTATGTGGATGAGCTGTATGATCATGGGGAATTGATCTTCCAGGCAAAATGCCCGGTAACAGTTAATGACACAGCAGAATCACTTGCGCAAAAAATTCATGTGCTCGAGCATGAACACTATCCCAGGCTGATCTCTGAAATTTTACAAAAACAAAATTGATATTTACATAGACTTCAGTTTAAAGGCGATAATGCCCCTTCAGGAGATGGGGGCAAAAGCAAAATCCCAGTTAAAAGAGGCCTGCTGCAAATACGGTGTTGAATTGTTCCTGTATTTTTACCCCTACTAATTTTTGAGCCTGTTGCAATTATTTTTAAAAATATTTTTACCGCTGCTTTGTTTTATTTGTACAACAGGACAGGTGGCTGCCCAGTTAACAGTTACCGGAACCGTTTTTGATTCTACCAAAAGAAATTATGTAGAAAATGTAAGGGTAGAAACCACACTGGGAAAATTTACCCAAACCGATTCCATGGGCCGCTATAAGATCCAGGTCATAGAAAATGATTCCCTCACTTTTATCTATCAACATAAACCCACACAAAAATTTGCTGTAAAAGACATTCCCGATCTTACCCAGTTTGATATTTCATTGCGTGTTCATGTAAAAGGAGGATACAGCACTTTAAAGGAAGTGGTGATCTATGCAAGGTCGTACCGGCAGGATTCCATGGAGAACCGGAAGACCTATGAAGACGTTTATAATTACAGCAAGCCAACCATACGTACCAGTATTTCGCCCGGTGGCGCCGTGGGGGCTGATGTGAATGAGATCATCAACATGTTCCGGTTCAGGAGGAACAAACAATTAAAGGCTTTCCAGGCAAGACTGGAACAACAGGAGCAGGATAAATTTGTAAGCTACCGTTTCAATAAAAATTTTGTGCGGAGAATTACACAATTACAGGGAGCCGAGCTTGATACATTCATGGTTCGCTATTTACCCACTTACGAATTTGCAAGTACTGCTGATGAAGTTACTTTCAATAAATATATTTTAAACGCATCCTATGCTTTTAAAATTGAATTATTAAAGCAGGATGCTAAAAAATAAAAAAAGAGAAGTATTTTTCATGTTCAAACTGCTGACATGAAAAAATTCTTTTTGTTTTCCTTTATATTTCTTTCTCTCCATGCAACTGCGCAAAACGATGCTCTCCCTTCTTTTATTAAAGACAGCCTGGATAATTATGTGAACAAAGCGCTTGCCGATTGGCAAATACCGGGTGTTTCCGTTTGCATAGTTAAGAACGGCAAAGTTGTTTACATGAAAGGTTATGGTATAAGGGAATTGAATGGTACAGCTAAAGTTGATGAGAACACGCTGTTCATGATCGGCAGCAATACCAAAGCTTTTACTGCAACTGCATTAGCCATGCTTGATGCAGGAAAAAAATTATCACTTGACGATAAAGTACAAAAATGGTTGCCCGATTTTAAACTATACGATCCCTGGGTTGCAAAAGAAGCCAACATCAGGGACCTGTTATGTCATCGTTTAGGCTTTGAAACCTTCCAGGGAGATTTTATGTTCTTTGATTCTGATCTCAGCACGGCAGAAGTAAGAGATAAAATGGGAAAGCTAAAACCCTTATATGGCTTTCGCAGCAAATGGGGATATACCAACAGTGCTTTTATGACTGCCGGAGAAATCTTTCCAAAAGTAACGGGCAAAACATGGGCTGAGTATATTACGGAAAAAATTTTCAAGCCACTTGGTATGAATAATACCTTAGCCCTGTCGAAAGACATCAAAACTGCCGGCAACAGGGCTTTGGCGCATACCGTTGTAATGGGTGAATTGAAAAAGATCCCATACGGAAATATTGATAACCTGGCTCCTGCGGGCAGTATTTCATCATCGGCAAATGATATGGGCAAATGGGTGA
Source organism: Ferruginibacter sp. (assembly GCA_039919015.1). GTDB lineage: Bacteria > Bacteroidota > Bacteroidia > Chitinophagales > Chitinophagaceae > Ferruginibacter. The sequence goes on along the minus strand of JBDSGK010000023.1, from coordinate 42,653 downwards.
TGGCTCTGCTCAATAACGGAAAGCTGGATGGAAAAGAGATCATTCCTGCATCAGCTATCGGGCAAACCAGAACTCCCCATTCCATCCTTGGTAATGGCGGACACATGTTCAACAAATCACATTTTGCTTTGTATGGTCTTGGCTGGTTTTTGGAAGAATATGCGGGCCGGAAAATTGTAGCGCATACCGGTGGTGTAAATGGTTTTGTGACCAGTGTTTGCTTGGTGCCGGAAGAAAAGCTGGGCATTATTGTATTAACGAATACAGATGCCAATAATTTTTATGACGCCTTACGCAATGAAATAGAAGATGCCTATCTCGGATTGCCCTATCGCAATTACAGTAAAGTGTATCTCGATTATCAACTGGAAGATGAAAAAGAAAAAGAAAAACAACACAAGGCAATAAGGGATTCTATTGCCATGAGCCCTAAAACAGCATTGCCGCTTTCTGCATATGCAGGAGACTACATACATAAAGTGTATGGTAACATGAATATAAAAATTGAGAACGGCAAACTCACCATGCGGTTTGAGCATCACAAAGGTAGATATGGTACACTGGAGCCACTTGGAGGCAATCGTTTTTTTTGTACCTACAGCGATCCTTTGTATGGTATGAAGAAACTTGAATTTACTGTTGAAGATAAAAAAGTTCGGGCACTAACTGTAGTAGTGGCCGACTTTGTAGAATTTACGCCTTATGAATTTAAAAAAGCCCCATCCCCACCTTCCCCAAAGGGAAAGGGGTAAGAACATTTAAACAAAAAGAATATTATTATGGAAGAAAATCAATTGAACTTAGGCATTGGCACAAGACTGCAGCACACACAATTTGGGCCCGGCGTAATAGTTGGCGTTAAATATGCCACTTACTTTATTTCTTTTATTCATCACGGCATAAAAGAAATTGATAAGACCGACAATAACCTCGACGAGATCATTGCAGAAAATATTACTGCAGAAGTAGAAACCGTATCAGCAGTTGAGCGGTCTTTATTAAAGATCTTACGCCAATGGGCCGAGGTTACAGAAATTGTTCCCATCGGTGATAAATGGATCGGCGGCATCATGAGTTTACAAACAGCAGATAAAACTTTGAAGCCAAAGGAAATTCCCATTGATGATTTTTTTCATAAGATAGTTATGCTGCGTGACCGCCTTCGTGTGCTGGAACAAAACATCAACAGCCATAAAAAACTGACAGATGAAGAGAAGGTTAACATACAACAATACATTACCCGTTGTTATGGTTCGCTAACCACTTTTAATGTGTTGTTTAAAAATAAAGAGCAGTGGTTCGTAGGTGATAAAGGCAGTAAAGAGTGATCTTAAAAAGATGCTCTTTTCAGGCGAGTCTCCACGCCAGATTTGTGCAAAGCCGTGGGACTCGCCGTTCTACAGAGCTCAAAATTATTTACCTTAGCTAATGCCGGTTAAAAAACAAATACCGTTTACCTGGGGCCACTTTTTTATCACATGTACCTGTTATAAATGGCTACAATTAATAGCCATTACAAATGGATACGATCTTTTTTACAACTGGTTTAATATTCTAAAAGCAAATGGTCATTTTATTACCGGCTATGTTATTATGCCCAATCATGTTCATGTCACTATAGCTTTCAGAGAAAGTAAAAAAAGTTTGAACACGATAATTGGAGATGGCAAACGTTTTATGAGTTATGAAATAGTGAAACGGATCACTGCCAGTAGGCTGGTAGCTATATTACAGCAATTGAAGGATGGCGTAAACAAAACCGATAGAAAAAGAGGTAATGTGCATGAAGTATGGGAAGATAGTTTTGACTGGAAAGAATGTTGCAGTCATGACTTTGTAAACCAAAAACTGGATTATATGCACAATAATCCCTGCATTGAAAAATGGAACCTGTCAGTTAATCCTTATTCATATCTACACAGTTCGGCTAAGTTTTATATTTCGGGAGAACAGGGGATTTATCCGGTTACAATTTTTTGGAGTTGGGGGATGTGGATTTGAGCAGTGCAATATAATAAGCGGTGAGTCCCACAGCCCGGCACTAACTTGGCGTGGAGACTCGCCTGAGAATTTAAGATGCCCGGCAAATTATTTTTTTTAATAAGTTTTTGAGGATGAGCATGTTTGCCGGTTGAGTGCCGGCTACCCTTTGCCCCCGTAACGAAAAATAGATAAGTCTTCTTATATTGCAGGCTGGATAAGCCATTCAACCCGGTTGAATATCTTTTTTTTAAACTATTTTATGAAACCAATCTACCTGAAAACCTGCCTGCAAAGAACATTACTGCCCGCATTATTAATGTGCACCCTATTAGCCAATGCCGGCTACCACGACGATGATGACAAAAAGATCGTCATTGAAAATAAGAAACAAAGCTTTTTATTTAAGCAGGCCCAGGGGGCTAACCCCGTGCTGATAAAAGAAACCAATGTAACCGATTTCAGGAGCAGTGCCAGAGCAAGCATGATCTACACCGAAATGTATAATGACAATGAAACGATAGATGACATCGCTGTACATGTAAGGAACAAGCCGTACCGGGGTGTAGATATAAAATATGATTACTATTCCATTAAGGATATTTTTTATTCTGATGCCAGGATCTGTCATTTTGAGATCCCCTTTGACGAGACCGGTGTGCCGGCGAAAGTTACACTGAGTAAAACCCACAACGATCCCCGGTATTTTACCAGGGTTTATTTTACAGAAGAATATTTTATACAAAGAAAAGAGATACAGTTCATCATACCTAAGTGGATGAAATGCGAACTGAAGGAATATAATTTCAACAACAATGATATTAAAAGTTCGGTTACGTATGACAGTAAACTGGATGCGGATGTTTACACCTATATCATGAAAAACCTGTCTCCATTCAAATCGGAGCCCAATGAACAGGGCATGGCCTACAATTTCCCCCACGTGCTTGTGATGTGCAAAGAAGCTAATACAACGAGTGGCGTCCAAACATATTTTAAAACAATTGAAGACCAGTATAAATGGTGTTATGATATTGTAAAAGACATTACAGATGACGGGGCCGTATTGAAAGTACAGGCAGAAGAGATCACTAAGGGAATCACCGGCGACGTTAACAAGGTGAAAGCCCTGCTCAACTGGGTACACCAGAACATCCGTTACATTGCTTATGAAGATGGTATTGCAGCTTTTAAACCAGCCAGGGCATCGGAGGTAATGAAAAAAAAATACGGCGATTGTAAGGGTATGGCCAATTTACTGAAAGGCCTGATCAAAAATATCGGGCTTGATGCAAGGCTTTGCTGGATCGGCACCAACCATATACCCTACGACCTGGCAACGCCATCGCTTAGCGTACACAACCATATGATCGCCGCCTGGCTCACCAATGGCAAAACTTATTTTTTAGACGGTACCGAAACCAATATTGCATTTGATCAATATGCAGAACGTATCGCCGGTCGCCAGGTATTGATTGAAAATGGTGACAAATATATTTTGACCAATATACCGCAGGTTGTGGCAGAACAAAATACCCAAAAAGAAAAACGGGTATTGAGCATTGAGGGGCAAAACCTGGTTGGGACTGCGGAGCATATTTACCGTGGAGAGGCAAGAAGTGATATGATCAACCATATCATGGGCATAAAAAAAGAGAACACCGAAAAGGCACTGAATAATTACCTGGCTGAAAACAACCAGGATTATGTTATTGGCAATTTAAAAAGATCCGATATCCCCGGTATTGATTCGGTATTAAAAATAGGATATGACGTAGCGTTTAAGAACGGCGCATCGGTTTTTGGCAACGAAATATATCTTGATCTTGATTTTAGAAAAGATTTTAACGACTTTATCATAGATACCGTCAAGCGCATGCACAACCTGCAACTTTCAAATAAACTCTTCATAGATGAAGAAACTGCATTGACCATACCGGCAGGTTATAAGATCGGTACTTTACCAGCCAACCTTTCGCTGCAGAACAGTACACTGGACATCAGCATCACCTATAAAGTAGAAGGCAATAAATTGCTTTACCATAAACTGCTTAAAATAAAACAAATACTTTTAAAGAAGGAGGATTTCGGGCTTTGGAATAAACAGATCGAACAACTATCCGGTAAATACAAAGAGCAGGTTGTGCTTGCAAAATAAACCGTCTTTTAATTACTGAAGAACACTAAAACCAGCAAACTTAAATACCAGCACTATGAAAAAAATCATCATAACACTATTTACCCCGTTATGTATTTTTTCTGCCATGGGGCAGAGCAATGACTATGTGGAAATGGCAAAAGAAGTAGACCAGGAAGTATGGGCCGACAAGGATCCTGTTTTTAGTACCAATAAATTACCCGAAGTTTATAAAAATGAATCCGCAGTGATACTGGGAAGAAAACAGACGGTTGAAACCAGTTCGGAGCGCAAAGGCAGGTCGCTGTTATACGTGGGGAAAATGCACAGCACCATTAAAAGAATATTCAGGGAAAGGATCTTCATCAACGACCAGGTTTCGTTAAATAAATATTCGGAGATCAATTTTATGCAACTCCAAAGCAAACAGGATGGAGCGCTTTCCCGGCTGCGTAATTATACATTCATGGGCATAAAAGTTATCAAAGCAGATGGCTCGCAGCAAAAGATCAATGTAGAGGAAGCTGCCGTAAAACTGGATGAGACAAAAGACGGTAAAAAAAATAAGATCGCCGTACCTAACCTTGCTATTGGTGATGTGATAGATTATTACATGGTTTTTTTTGAACAGGCACGTACAGACAAGAACCTGGATTATTTAACGTTTGTTTTGGGTGATGAGTATCCGATTGTGAACCTGAGTATAAAAGTACAACTGGATAAAAGGATCGCCGCCCAATACCAGGTGATCAACGGGGCTCCCGATTTTAAAAAAACCAACATTGATGATGCCAATCACCTGGAGTTAACCGCCAGCAACCTGCCAAAAGCAACCAGTGTTTTATGGATATCAGAAACCAGGCAGTTACCTCTTGCCAGGATCAGGTATGCTTTTGCAGACATTGTACATGGCAGAGGAGATTATACAAAGACGGGTACCATTGAAAAAATAACATCGCCAATTGACGTGGAGCATGAATTTGTGAACCTCATCAAATCGTTCCTGGTGCAAATGCCGGTAAACGGCACCGTGAAGGCGGACTGGAAAAATTATGCAAAAGAACACAACATCGATAAAGACAATACAGATTCCATTTTGTCTTTTGTATATTATTTGTACCGGCACGATAGATTCGCTTCATTGTATTCCAATGTCCGGGCTCCTTATGAACGTCTTTCGGGCTGTAGCGAAGATCTCTCCACGATCAGGCAGCTTGAAACTGTGTTGGGGGTATTGAAAACAATAAATTCTGCCTTTGATATAGACGCTGAACTTGTATTGGTGAGTGGCAGGAATGAAGTGTCGTATAAGAACATCTTTTCCATTGCTGATTTCAATTTTCTTTTACGTATCCCGGTTTCGAATTCAAAATTCAGTTTCTATTATTTCGGGAATAGTTTATATAATTTCTCGGAAATTCCTGCTTCATTGGAAAACGAAAACTATAAGTTTATTAAACAAAATACCATTTACCGTAGCGGGCCCGATATGAGCCAGGAAAAAGCGGATGAGGTAAATGGAAATGCGGTGAGTTTTAAAACAAGCGCTGCGGAAAATAACGAGACCGAAGACATCGTGATTGAGTTTGACAATTCCAATATGCAGTTGCTGAACATTAAGCGAAAAATAAGCAGCATCGGGCACCAGCGCCGTTCAATGCAGGGCGCCACACTGCTGTTTGAAGATTATTGGATAGAAGGGCGCAAACGCATCGGCAAGCATCAGGACTTTGAAAAAACCTGGAATGAAGACAAAGCTTCCCGGAGATTTTGGCAGGACGTTGAACTGGCCCTGGCAAAAGCAAGGAAAGAACAGAAAGACAAATTTGAAAAAGAGATCGTTGACCAATATGACAATAAAGCCAAAGAATTCAAAAGCTACGAGGTTTTGCAGTATGGATTCTCCGGTAGCAAAGCTGCTGTGGTAGTTAAGGAAGAATTTACAATGGATGGGTGGGTTAAAAAAGCTGGCAACAACTATATCCTGGAAGTGGGCAAATTCGTTGGTGGTCAACTGGAGATCAAACCCGATCAAAGAAAAAGAGAACTTGATATTTATATGCCTTATGCCCGCAGTTACAATTATACTATTGCATTAAAGATTCCCGATGGCTATACAGTGGAAGGGGTGGAAAAACTAAATACAAGCGTACAGAATGAATGCGGTGGTTTTGAATCTACTGCGAAAGTGGAAGGCAACAATCTTTTAATTACTTACTACAAATATTACAACAATACCGTAGAGCCTGCAGCCAACTGGGATAAAATATTGGCGTTCGTAGATCCCGGTTTCGAATTCACAAAGGTAAAACTGCTATTGAAAAAGAAATAATAACTGCGAGTCCCACAGCCAGGCACTAACGCGGCGTGGAGACTCGCCTGAGAATTACTACTCACCTGAAAATTAAGCGTGTACGTTTAATGCAATGATAACCCGTTTCTCTTTTACCTCTTTTCTCTTTGAGCGCTTAGCTAAACTCTCACAAACTCTGCTTATATTTAAGAACCATTCTCCCGTTTTAACTAACTGCCATGTATAAAAAAATAATTATTTGCCAATTACTCCTTGCCTGTTATTTTTTCGCTTCAGCACAGTCTTATAAGAAATTTCATTATAAAGCTATTGTAGTGGATACCCATAACGACATCCTGATGAAGGCTGCGGACAAGGGAATAGTATTTGACCAGAACCTTTCCGGCAAAACACATACTGACCTGGCCCGGTGGAAAAAAGGCGGGCTGGATGTTCAAGTATTTTCTGTGTATTGTGATGGCGATCAAAAAAATGCCTTTGCTTATGCCAACAGGGAAATGGACTCTCTTGACGCAGTGGTTTCCCGCAATCCTGATAAGATCGTAAAAGTTTTCAATTATACTGAATTGCTGCAGGTAGTAAAGCAACATAAGATCGCAGCCATGTTTGGTGTGGAAGGCGGTCATATGATAGAAGATGACCTGGATAAGTTGGAAGCGCTCTATAAGCGTGGCGCAAGATACCTGACCTTAACACACAACATAGCACCGTCCTGGGCTACGAGTGCAGCAGATGAGACGGCCTCCCTAAATCCCTCCAAAGGAGGGACTTTAAAAGACTCTGCAAGGCGAAAAGGTCTGACTGAGTTTGGCAGGAAGGTGGTTCAGCGCATGAACCAGCTCGGCATGCTTGTAGATGTGAGCCATGCCGGTGAACAAACTTTTTGGGATGTTATTGGGTTAAGCAACAAACCAATCATCGCTTCTCATAGCTGCGTTTACAATCTTACCCCACACCGGCGCAATTTAAAAGATGAACAGATCAAAGCAATTGCAAAGAACGGCGGCGTGATCCAGCTGAATTTTAACCCGGGTTTTATTGATAGCAGTTTTAATAAAAAAGAAACTGCTTTTCTGAAAAAACATGGCGCAGAAATGGATTCTCTTATGAAAAGCGGTATGGGTGATTTTTACAGCATGGATTACCTTTTTGCTAAATATACTGAAGAAGCGAATGATATACGTCCTCCCCTATCTATGCTTATAGATCATATCGATTACATCGTGAAGCTGGTAGGTGTTGATTATGTAGGACTGGGATCTGACTTTGATGGCGTTAACCTTTTACCTCAGCAATTAGATGATGTTACTTCTTATCCATTAATTACAAAAGCGTTGGTTGAAAGGGGATACAGCAAAAAAGATATTCGCAAAATATTAGGAGAAAATTTTTTAAGGGTACTTAAAGCCAATGAACCGGAAAGCAAATAAGTAATTTCATGAATACACTTGTAACAAACAAAACCCGCATTCAGTCTATTGACCTTTTACGTGGCCTGGTCATGATCATCATGGCTTTAGATCATACCCGGGATTTTTTTCATGCGCAGGCAATGACGGAAGATCCGTTGAATGCGGCCACAACAACACCCATGTTGTATTTTACCCGCTGGATCACGCATTTCTGTGCACCGGTATTTGTTTTTCTTTCGGGAACTTCTGCTTATTTACAGAGCCTCAGGAAAAGCAAAAAAGAATTGAGTCTCTTCCTCATCAAGCGTGGACTTTGGCTGGTATTGCTTGAGATGACGCTTATCACCTTCTCCTTTAGTTTCGATATTCACTTTACGGTAATTGCCCTGCAAACGATCTGGTCAATTGGCATCAGCATGATCATACTCGGGTGCATAATATGGCTCCCCTTCCCTGTTATTTTTTTATGCGGTCTCGCCATTGTGTTCGGGCATAACCTGCTTGATATCTATGAAAAAGACCGGCAGGATCTTAATTTTTTATATTCTATCATGCACCGGCCGGGCATGTATAGCTTATGGGGTGATCATAAATTATTGGCCTTCTATCCATTTCTTCCATGGGCAGGATTAATGATGTTAGGATATTGTTTTGGAAAACCGCTATATAATAACCAGGGTATTGAAAGAAAAAAAACATTGATGTGGCTGGGATTGGGTGTTACCCTTTTCTTCATCTTGATCAGGATACTGGATGTTTACGGGGATCCCGATGTTTTGACCAACAATGAAAAACCACTTGATTCTCTATATTCATTTCTTGAAGTTTCAAAATACCCGCCGTCATTATTATATATGTGTATGACCATCGGCCCTGCGATCATATTCATGGCATTCTTTGACAAAGCGCAGGGAAAGCTCAGTAAAATAATTTCAGTGTATGGAAGGGTTCCCTTCTTTTATTACATCATTCATTTTTACCTGTTACATGCATTGGCCATGTTGGTTTTTTTTGCAAAAGGCCATTCTACGGAAGAACAAGCCAAAAATGCGGCTAATGTTATCCCGAATTTCCTGATACCCGGCGAAGGCTTCAGTTTGTGGGTAGTGTATCTGATCTGGATTGCTGTTGTTGTGCTACTTTATCCACTTTGTAAATGGTACGATACTTATAAAACAAAGAATAAAGAAAAATGGTGGCTTAGTTATTTATAAAATTGTCCTTACAGGTGACAGCTTTAAAGAAAGCTGTCACCTGTAAGCATTTTTTTTAATCCACTCCTCCCTTTCTTGTTGGCGATCTTTGCTCGGGCCATTTGCCCGGTTCGCCTGTACGTGAGTTTACAGGCAATATTATTTTTTCACGGGATGTGCGATTAGGATCTTCACATGCCATATACACCAGGATGGCAGTGAGGATAGCATTGTTGCGTACATCATCAAAAACAACCTTATCATAAGTATCCCTGTTGGTATGCCAGGTATAGGATCCATACAACCAGCTATTGGAGCTCAGGCTGAATGCAGGAACCCCGGCAGCAACAAAAGAAGCATTATCCGATCCGCCACCTGCAGGCGACCCCGGGAACCTTGTCTCTAATGCCTGTTTGTAATTATTAGGAACTTTCGTCAGCCAGCGGCTTAAATATTCATAAGAATGCAAAAAGCCTGCGCCGCCTAAAGTTACCACACGTCCCGTTCCGTTATCCTGGTTAAATAATGCCTGTATATTCTTTATGATATCAGGATGATCTTCCACAAAACCACGGGAACCATTCAGCCCCTGTTCTTCACTTCCCCAATGCCCTACCAGTATGGTGCGTTTTGGGTTGGGATAAAATAGTTTCAGTATCCGCATCGCTTCCATCATAACAATAGTGCCGGTACCATTATCTGTTGCACCGGTAGCGCCATCCCAGGAATCGAAGTGTGCCGACAGCATAACATACTCCCCCGGTTTTTCTGTACCTTTTATTTCAGCCACCGTGTTATAGGTTGGCACCATGCCCAGGTCTTTTGAATCGGCACGCACACTGATCTTTGGATTTTTACCAGCTTCTATCAAACGATACAAAAGGCCATAATCTTCAAGCGCTATATCTACAGTTGGAATTTTTGTTGTCTTGGCATCAAAAATTTTATTCACGCCAAAACCTGCAGACCAATTGGAACCAACAATACCAACAGCTCCTGCTTTCTCCAATGCCAATGCAAGTTCTTTATTGGTCATCCCGGTCTTACTGATCCGTTTGCGCCAGGCATCTGTCTGTGCCGTACGGTCTTTTTTCATTTTTTCAACCGATTCTTTTGTTCCAAATTCTTCCCAGTTATAATCCGGCCGGCCTGTTGGCTGCTTCATGGATATCATCACAAATTTTCCTTTCACATTGGGCATCCACTGTACATAAGCCATTGAATCTGCCAGGTCGGGAATGATCACCAGTTCAGCAACTACTGCTTTACCTCCTGTGTTGGGGCTCCAGGCCAGTTGCGTTCCTTCCAGTGTTTTTATCCAGGGTGCCAGCATATCAATATGTGTAATGCCCCTTTCCCAGCTGCGCCATTCTCCCCATTTTTCATTGCGTGCAGGTATTGCCCACTTGGTATACTTCGCTAAGGCCCAATCGTGGGCCTGCTGCATTTTTGGTGAGCCAACCAACCTTGGTCCTATGCTATTGAACAATTCATCTGCCAGTATTTCCAGTTGAGAGTTTTCAGTTGCTTCTTTAATAATTGAAGCTGCCATCAGCGAATCCTTGCTTTGTGCCATGCAAAGCGGCGAACCAAACAGGGAGATCGCCAGCAAGAATGTTATAACATTTTTCATCTTACAATATTTTTAGATAAACTTTTTTGAGCATTGAAGTTAGGCATTCGATATAATATTTTGCCGGAGTTTTTGTCATTTCGACTGAAGGGAGAAATCTATAGGTGTATTTTTTCAGATGTCTCCTATCGTCGACATGACAGTCCTAATTTAATTTACTTCCAAACTTGAAAAAAGAAAACTAAGTTTATGATCCCAAACGATCGTTTTTATGAAAAAAATAATTTCCCTTTTAGCTGTCGTCCTATTCAGTTGTGCTGTTTTTGCCCAGCCCTTCTCTAATACTGAAACTACCCGTTGGGAAAAACAAGCTAAAGACATAACTATCATAAGAGATAATTATGGCATTCCGCATATCTACGGTAAAACAGATGCTGATGCTGTTTTTGGTTTACTCTATGCTCAGTGCGAAGATGATTTTAAAAGAGTGGAATTAAATTATATTGAAAAGCTTGGCAGACTATCGGAAGTGAATGGAGAGAAAGACCTGTACAACGATCTACTCATTCGCCTGATGATCGATAGTGCAGATGCAATAAAAGACTTTGCCATAGCACCTGCCTGGTTAAAGAAAATATTGCATGCTTATGCTGATGGCATTAATTATTATCTCTACAAAAATCCAACAATAAAGCCTGCATTGCTCAATCGCTTTCAGCCCTGGTATCCATTGCTTTGGACCGATGGCAGCATTGGTGCCATCAGTACGGGGGGTATTTCCATAAATGAAGTGAAAAATTTTTTTGGCTCTGGTGAGACTTTTGCAAAACAGGAATATAAAGAAGAAGTTTTAACGGGCTCAAACGGTTTTGCCTTTGCGCCAAAAATTACAAAAGACGGCAATGCTATTTTGTACATCAATCCGCATGTAACATTTTATTTTCGTCCCGAGGTACATATAGTTAGTGAGGAAGGTATGAATGTTTACGGTGCTGTTACCTGGGGACAACCTTTCATTTACCAGGGCTTTAATGAGCATTGCGGATGGATGCACACATCAAGCGAAGTGGACATTTCAGATGCTTATATAGAAAAGCTGACTAAAAAAAATATGAACTGGTTTTATGAGTATGACGGAAAACAAAAACCGGTTACCATAAAACCCATCCGCATAAAATATAAAACGGCTACCGGTTTTGAAACAAAAATATTCAAAACCATGTTTACACAGCATGGCCCCATTATGACAAAGCGTGAGGGCCAATACATTAGTTTACGACACAACAACCGGGATACAAAAGGTTTTATGCAAAGTTGGTTACGTACTAAAACAACAAGTTTTGCGGACTTTAAAAAAACAATGGACATAGGGGCCAACCCGAGTAACAATACCGTTTATGCCGATGCCGAAGGGAATATTGCTTACTGGCATGGTAATTTTTTACCAAAGCGTGATCCAAAATACGATTGGAGCAAACCAGTTGATGGAACAACATCTGCAACAGAATGGAAAGGATATCATACAGTAAATGAAAGTGTACATATGTATAATCCGGAGAACGGATGGCTGCAAAATTGTAACGCTACCCCATTTACCGTTGCCGGAAAATACAGTCCTAAGAAATCTGATTATGCAACCTACTTAGCTCCCGATGGAGAAAACTTCCGGGGCATTAATGCGGTGAGGGTTTTGGATAAAGAAAAATCATACACCCTTGATAAAGTAATTGCAGCCGGTTACGATACTTACCTTGCTGCTTTTGAAAAACTGATTCCTGCATTGGTAAAAGCATTCGAAGAAAAAGATTTTACTGGTTATCCGAAAGAGAAACACAAAGAATTACAGGAGGCGGTAACCATTTTAAAAAACTGGGACCTGCGATGCGGCGTAAATTCTGTTGCTACCACTTTGGCAATTGAATGGGGACAAAAAATTTCGGCGGCTATTAGTAAAACGAGGGTTAATAAACCCAATGCCGACCTGGTTGATAAAACAAATGAATTTGCTGCAACAGTGCATGTGAACGAAGTGATACCACCCTTGTTGGCTGTTATTGATGAACTGAAAGAAAACTATGGCGACTGGAAAATTGCGTGGGGAGATATAAACCGCTTTCAGCGTATTTCTTCTGATATAGATAATAAGTTTGATGATAACTCGCCAAGCCTTCCAATTGGCTTCGCTTCCGCCACATGGGGCATGTTACCTTCCTATAGCAGCCGCACTTACCCCGGCACTAAAAAAAGATATGGCTATCACGGCAACAGTTTTATTGCGGCCGTTGAATTCGGAAAAAAGGTAAAAGCTAAATCATTATTAGCCGGTGGCGAAAATGCTGACCCTAACTCCAAACATTTTTTTGACCAGGGAGAGATGTATAGCAAAGGACAATTTAAAGAAGTGCTGTTTTATAAAGAAGATGTGATGAAGCATGTGGAACGGAAATATCATCCGGGGGAGAAATAAAAAATAAACCGCGGACCTGCCTGCCGGTAACCAGGGACGTGAAGGCGCAGATAAAAGATATTATGAGTAAACTATTGCAGCTCTTTTGTTACAAGATAAGCACTGATGATACCATCTGTGATCATGTATGGGAATGACAATCGATACAACAGTCTTATTATTTCTTCAGAATGATCAAACTCTTTATCGGGAACTAATTTACCTATCCTTTTTTTTTCTACCGGGTTGATCTCCACCCATTCAATATCATTGATCGAATAAGGCCCCTGGCATGCTGCTTCAATATAGGTATCACTGGGGTGGCCAAGCCAGGTACTCCATGCGGCATCCAATGATTCATTTTTTATTTTAAGCCTGTATGTGCAGGGGTTTTTCTTAACCGCATATAAAAAAAGATCGATCGCATTAAAATAATATGGTTTTGAATCAATAACAAGATCACAGTGTGGCAGCATGGCTTTTAACTGAATCAGTTTCTCTTGGATGGCTTCAACATCAGCTGCAGAAAACATAAGCGTTTTAAGATTGCTAAGGTTCTCTAATTTTAACAGGCCGTCTATGGTAATTGAAGTATTTCTTGCATGCAAAAATTCAAGGCTGGTTATTTTATCCAGGTCAGCTACACAACCATCATCAATTTTATGGCAGCCCTTTATCCGTAATTCCTTTACATATTCCAGTGTACTGATCAAGCGGATGCTTTCGTTGCTTATCTCCGTTTCATTCAGGTCAAGCATGTTCACTCCTTTAACCGCGGAAATAAGGAATGCAAAGCCTTCATCGTCCAGGTCATCAATTCGCCTCAGATCAAAGTGGTGATGATAAGGCTGTACATTAGCGAGGCTACCGAACCTGCGTTGCCAGTATTTTTTATTTCGGGGCATGATCAAAGATCTTTTTTGTACAGCATTAAGATTTGTTATTCATGATATGTTCAATGGCTTCTACCGCTTCCTTTACTACCATCTTCCAATAGCCGGCTTTTCCAGCATCATATTGTTCCTTCCATTGATCATATCCCACCTTAAAATCAGGTACTGCATCCAGGTGTTTAACAAAGTCGGTAACAGAGCCCATAATGGCATCTGCAGAAAATGGTAGGTGCTGTATACAACCACCGGTTACAAAATCAATATTGTCGAGCCTTACATGAATGATGGTATAGTCCTCTTCATCGTCAATGTGAAGAATGGTGAGTGTTGAATTTTCTTCGCAAGTGCGTGTATCATATTGCCATAACTGGCCAGGGAGAAAATAGTTAAGTCCGTCCATAACTTATATTATTGAAACATGGTTTTTGGTCATATACTTTGGGAGTATCTCATTTTGAAAAAAATAATTTAAAATGAATGTCAGGCTTAGCCTGTCGAAGCCGATTTACAGATTCGTACCCCGCCTTCGACAAGCTCAGGCTGACATCTTTTTTAAAAATGAGACATTACTTATTTCTCCAAACTTAGGAAAGCCTGCGATCATAATTTAAGTTTGGGTACTTCTTTAATATGGTACTCCTGTATCAATGCCGGGTTCTCCGGTGATAAGGTAAAATATATTTCTATATCTGTTTTCTCGCCTTCAATAATGAAAGAGCCGCGTAGCTGATTTTCTGCCTTCACTTGTTTTACAGCGATTATCTTTCCTGCTTTTGCATAAAGGTCCCTGGCATATTTTTTCAAAGTATCCATGGGGTAATCAGGAAAAAAGTTTTCGGCAAAAATGCCGCTTTGTTGTGCATTGTTCCAATCCGGCAAGATCTTCATCAGATCGTTTTTTCTTTGTTCTAAAATTTTTGATGGGAGAAGCTGCCTGGGTTGCAGGCCCGCTATTTTAATTAAGGTATCCAACACCCTCAGGTTAACTGTTCCCATGGGGGCGTAGGTACGGTTACCAAATGCTACCACGCCTATTCCATAATCAGGCATGATGCGCCACTGGCTTCCAAAACCGGGCAGGCCTCCGCTATGAGAGATATAAGTTCTGCCATCGCAATCTTTCACCCAGCCCAGGCCATAGCAATAAGCTGCTGTAATTGCACAGGTTCTTCCATCGGGAAACGTAAATGATGGATTAAATGTATTCCATCTCCAGGGATGATGCATCTCTCTCACGGAGCTTCTTTTTATTGGCCCTTCATCTTTTGCATTGGTGGGCGGCCAGGCCGAAAGATGAAATGCCATATACCCGGCAAACTCATCAATAGAACTGATCATAGCCCCCATGGCTCCCCAGGATCCATCGGGTGTATCATGCAGTAATACTTCTTCATTCCATTTCTCATTCAGCCATCGGTAACCATGAGCCAGCTTATCAGCAGCAACATCAGCATACTCGTATGTTGTTGTTTTCATACCCAGTGGTTCCAAAATATTTTTTTTGATATAATCCTGGTACCTCATACCCGAAACCTTTGTAATGATCTTTCCCTGCAGGGCAAAACCAAGGTTGCTGTATTCGTAAGCAATACCCGGCGGGTTTGAAAAACTAATTTGTTTACCAATGAAATCCAACAGGTCTTTATCATTATCTGCCAGCTGCCTGTCTCCCCAGGGATTATCTTCGGGAAAACCTGCGCCATGCGTCATTAAATGGCGTATGGTAATTACAGGCGCATCTGCTGTTGGGTATTTTAAATTTTTTAGCTCCGGAATATACAGGTAAGCGGGATCGTCTACATTCAACTTTCCTTCATCACGCAATTTTAGAATGGCCATGCAGGTAAAGCTCTTGCTCATGGAAGCAATGCGAAACAGGGACGCCGATGTAGCAGGTATTTTTTTTTCAATATCCGTATAGCCATAACTATTCTTATAAACCAGCTGTCCATCTACCACAAGCCCAAAAGCAATGGCCGGGAAATGATTATCAGTTGCGTGTTTTTTATAAATGCTGTCGATGACTGCAAATGCCATTTTTATTTTTTCCAGGCGGCCGGTATCCGCAAAAACAGCCGGCATATAAGAACTGTCGTACACACCTGTTGCCTGGCTTTGCTTATTTTCTGTTTGCTTACAGGAAATAAAAACTATAGTAAGTGTAATGAATAAAAGATTTTTTTTCATCTGGCAGTTAGTTTTAGTCAGTTCGAAAATTAAGTTCACTAAAACTACAAAACAATTACGGGTATGCGGTTTAAAAATTTATTCTTGCAGACAGGTTAAGCACCCTACCATCAACAGGTGCCCACAACTGTTTAAAAGATGGATTTGCAGTTGGACCAAATACAATGTTTTCTTTACGGGTTTGGCGGTAATCAAAAATATTTTCGCAGTTTAAAACCAGCGATAGTTTTTTTATATCATACCGTATCATGCCGGCAGCTACCAGGTATCCCGGTGTTTTTGATCCGTTGTCTAAATATTGCCTGCCGGTGTACGAAGCTTCTATGCATGCCCTGAACCTGTGACTGAACTCATTGGAGATGACTGCAGCAAATTTACTTTTGGCGCTAAGCGGTACAAATGGCTGAGCCGGGTTATACAATTGTTTGGCAATGGTGTAAGTATAGCCCAGGTACATTTCCAGGCCACTGTGCAGAAGGGCAACATAAGTTTCAAAACCCTTTGTGCTTAGCGGTTTGGGGGCATTGATGTAAAAAAAATAAGGACCACCATTTACATCTGCAATTACAGGCCGGTTGATCCGGGTAAAATAAAACATCTGGTTAACAGTAAGGTTCCAGCCATTGATCTTCTGTTTGTAATTAATATCCCAGTTGGCGCCTAAAGATCTTTCGGTAAGTATCAGCGGCGCCAGGTTATGGTTTTGCATTTCACGTTCATCTACATCATTGGTAAAAACCGAAGGTGCTTTATAACCCAGTCCCCCGCCAAGGCGTGATGTAAAATGTGCATTGATCTTATACAACAAGGATAACCTGGGCAATAAAACAGGATCGTACATAGAATTATAATCAAAGCGTAAACCTGTTTGTGCGGTAAGGTTTTGTGTAATTTTCCAGTCATCCTGCATAAAAACACCCAATACAATATTAGCGTATGGATTTATACCTGAAGAATCGGGTGGTCTTTTATCAAAGGTTTCGCCAGATACATTAATGCCCGATACCAATATGTGTTTATTCCATTTTTTTAAATAGGAGAGTTCTGTAAAATAAGTTCGCTGGTTTGCTTTCATACCAAAAACATTGGTAATAATATCACGGCTAAAAAAACTGAGCAGTCCTTTAAAATTCAATTCAGAACTTTTATTGATCTTATTTTCCCAGGTGGCGGCAATAGAATTACGGAATGACCTGTTTTGAATAAAGAATTGATGCGTACTGTCTTTTGTTTTGTGCAGCACCTGCATATCGCCACCATTTCGATCCTCATACGTGCCATCATATTCCAGTGTTAGCGTATTTTTTTCGTTGGGATATACAAACAGTTTTGGATGAAAGAAAAAACTGTTCAGGTCGGGTACATCGCTAAAGCCATCCTTGTTCACATCTTTAGCCCTTTGTTGCGTAGTGCCTGCAAAAAATGTATACCCAACTTTATTGTTTCGCCTGCTGTGAAAAGTATTCAGGTTGAATTCATTCAATGTGCTGTAATTTACGAGCACAGTATGTTGCGGATCATTGAGTTTTGGAGTTTTAGATATCAGGTTGATCATGCCGGCAATGGCGCCACCACCATATAATGTTGAACTTGCGCCTTTAATGATCTCTACCTGTTTCAGGTCCAGCGGGGGAATTTGCAGCACGCTAAAACTGCCGCTGTACCCCCCGAATAAAGGCAAGCCATCCCGCAATATCTGTGTGTATTTGCCCGGAAGGCCCTGCACCCGCAGGTCAATACTGCCTGTAGTTCCTGAGGTTCGCTGGTTTTGAATGCCTGCAATATCCCCCAGCAAACTTGCAATATTACCGGGAATGGTCCCTGCTTCTTCATCCACTTCTTCGCTGCCCAATACTTCAACTTTGGTAGGCAGATCCTCAATGCGGCTGTTGGTACGTGTTGATGTGATGATCACTTCTTCTTCAGCCTCTATTTCAGCTTTTTCCAAATAAATTACCTGGGCACTATCACCCAGCTGAATTTTTATGCTTACTGTTTGTTCAGCATATCCTATTAAAGTAAAGTTGATCTTTATATTTACTGATGGCAGGTTTATAAAGGATACTTTGCCATTTTGATCAGAAGCCGTTGCTATTGCAGTTCCATTGATATTTGCGGTAACGCCTGCAAGCGGTTCTTTGCGCTCTGCATCTTTTACAAAGCAATTAAAATTATTCTGGGAAAAAAGTTGGGAAGAAAAAAACAACATCCCTGTAAGTAGCAATATTAGAGTTTTCATTTTTTAAACGCCTTATTAATTACCTGCATATGTTATTACCAGAAAAGTGATCATGAGAAACTTAAGATTTTGGTCTTTATTTCTAATGTGTTTAAAGGTCAAGCATGGTCGGATTCATATTAACAACCAAAACCAATAATAGAATCACACATATCAGGAAATTAATTTTTTTATGGCTCAGCGTATTATATAAATATAACCTTTTCTCTTATAGCCGTCAATTTAAAACACATTGGCAAAATTATTACCACCCGCCGCCGCCACCACCACCGCCGCCACCACCACTGCTGCCACCACTAAAAGAGGAACCGCCGCCCGATGAACTGGATGGAGGAGTACTGGCAGATGATATGGCGCCGCTGAAGGATGAAGAAAAAGAAGAACTGAAGTTATTGTTATCGTGCGTGAAGCTTTGCGTAAATGAAGAGGCTACAGCGCCACCAACTATGGCTGTGCTGATAATGTCTTCAAATTTTTTGCCCCATTCTATTTCGCAATTTAAAGCAATGGCAAAGGGTAAATATTTTTCATAAAGCTCCAGCGATCTTTTTGGCGGGCTCATCATATCAAATCTTTTTTCATCAGCTGTTGAAAGGAACATACGGAAGCCTTCTATTTTATCTACAAGTTGCTGCCCTTCGGGGCTATATGCCCTTAATAATTTTGAGAATACTTTTAATACAATTACACAGAGTACAATGCCTGCAATAAAATAGGCCAGCTGCCAGAAGTTTAAAAGCTGGAATGCTTTTATAATTCCATCGAAAAATCCCCAGCCCGCTGCTGCTAAGCAAATAAGAACGGGCAACACCGTATACTTGTTATTTAACGCAAAAAAACCTTTACGGCTGTTCTTAGCCGAACCGTCTTTGTTCTTATAATTTTTTTCGCAATAATCTTTAACCGCAGTATTCAGGCTGGCCAGGCTGCTGTTGTATTTTCCTTTTTCTATCCTGCTGCCTACCAGGTTATTTAAATAGGTTCCAAATTCTTCGTATCTGCTGTGGGGCTGTTTTGCCGGTAATTTACTTTTGCTGATGATGTATTCATTATGCTTAAAAAGCAAACCATCCCTTTCCACATCAATTTTAATTTTATTGCGAACGGCTGCATCTACTATAGTGGCAGCAACCAATTGCTGGGTAAACTTTTGGTTACTGATATAGCCCAATGCTGCCGGCGAAAAACCCGCTGGTGGCTCAAAGAGCGGGTAAATGGTCCCCTTCTCCGGATCACGGCCATAACGGAACCAAAAAATAAAACAGAAGATCGCAGAAAATAAAGCAGCGATCGGCAAAAAGAAAACAGCTTTATTATTCCAGATATAATATAACAACTTCTGCCCTGCAGAAGGTTCACTCACAATTCCTTTTTGCCAGGAAGCCGCAATGGTAATTCCCTGGTTTGGTAACAATGCTTTGGTCGTTTTAAAAACGATCACAACACTGTCGCCAAAAGTGCTGCTGGTCATACTACAATTTTCATCAGCAGCTCCCTGTAAACCTGAATAACTTTTACCTGATAACAGTGTTGCTCCTTTTGGCAAAATAACGGTACACATGGCCGAATCAATTCTGAATGACCAGCCGTTGCCCGTAACATTCCAATACAGTTCGTCAAAATCCTTCAGCATTTTCAGCTGGTGGTCTGTTTCATAACTGATGCTGTAACGGTATGTTCCCTCATTTAAAAAGATATCGCGGTTACCTGTGTAAACCAAAATACCATTTTCATATTTTTCAGTATGGTAGTTCTCCTGCGCACCATCACGCAAAATTTCTTTTAATTTAAATGTAGTGTTTTGAAAAAGTTTATACCGGTTTACATAATAAAGCGGGAAGGCCCTTACAATTCCTCTTTTGATCTCATTATTTACAGCACCGGCTTCCTCCCCATCCTGGCCGTAAACGGGGTTTGTTTGTCCGTTGCCATTGTGTATGGTAATGTTTTCCTGTACCTGTAATTTACCATCTGTGCAAACTCTTACAATACTGTGGAAGTACGTGATCCTGTCGCTGTTATTAAGTGACAGGTATTTTGACAAAGGCTTATTTGAAAAAAACGTCTTCCTGATCTCAGCCTGGAATGCATCTATATATAACTTTTTGATCTGGTTATACTGATCAGCGTTCTTATTTACAGTTGGCCGTATTTTTTCCACTTTTTCCAATGCTGCAAATGACCGGGAGATGCCTTGCCTGCTCATAGACTGTAGCATGTTCCTGATAACAGGATATGTTTTATCTGCCACCCCATCCGGGATATTGTGCTCTTTTAAAAAATAGGTGGCTTCCTCAAAGAACATGGAATCCACTTCAGCATCAGTTAAATAATACTCACTGGTTAGCGTGAAATAATAAGACGGGGTCTTTGCCTTTTGTGCCTGCGCAGAAAAGCCTGAAAAGATAAGCAGAACAATGATGATGCTGTTACGCATATATAATTTACTGTAGTAAAAATTAACTGCCTGTGTTATTGAAAATTTACTTTGGGAACTAATTTTGCTCCTTCATCTTCTGCAAAAAAAGTTGCGGGCTTAAAACCAAAACTTCCGCCAACAATATTCTTAGGAAATACGGCCAGGCTCTGGTTGTATTCCCTTACGGTTCCGTTATAGTAACGACGGGCGTCATTGATCTTTTCTTCAAGTCTTGATAATTGTCCCATCAGTTCCTGGAATTGTGCATCAGCCTTTAGTTCGGGGTAATTCTCAGTCAATGATAGCATATTGATCAGCGCCTGCTTCAGTCCGCCCGAAGCTGCATTTTGTTCCTCAACTGTTGAGGCACCGGCGCTTTGGTTGCGCCATTTGATCACATCAACCAGGGTTTTATTTTCGTGGCCGGCATAGCCTTTTACCGTTTCAACAAGGTTTGGTATAAGATCATTCCTTTGCTGCAAACAGGTACCTACACCACTGGCGCCTTCCTGGGTAAGGATACGCTCCTTCGTCAGTTCGTTATAAATTTTAATGAGTGCGGCAATAAGTACTACAGCCAGGATGGCGATAACGATGAGTACAATAGCGGAGGTTGACATGGTGGAATGTTTGGTTTTGGTAAAAACAGTTTCTGTTATGTGAAAATATATTTTCTTTTTCACAAAACAACTCTCCTGTTGAATCGCTCTTCCCTGTTTGTTTTAATTATTGTTCGGTATCAAACTGAAGTTTTTGTTCTTTAGGTTCTTTTTTGGTTTTTCCAAAACGGTAACTTGCCCCGATATAAAATACCCTTACGTCTCTTCTGCCAACAGATGTTTGGTTCAAATATAAAGATCTCAATTCTCTTTTATCTTTTCCCGACGCAAGTATATCGGAAACTGTAAACGTTAATGCCAGCTTCTTTTTCAGCATATCCTGCCGCATACCGATATTTGCCACAAACCTTGGATATGATTTACCCTGGGCTGTTAACCTGGCAGAACGGTAATTGGTACTCAACTGTAGCATACTGTTCTTTGTAACCGTAAAACTGCTGTTCATGTTTGCACTGAAAGAAAAAATGGACCTGGATTTAGAATAACCCAGGTTTGAAGCATCGATCTGGCTATAAAAGACATTAGCACTCAAATTGGCGCTAAAGACCTTTGCTGCTTTAGCCGAAAAGATCAACTCAAGGCCGGCAGACTGGTCATTGACGAGGTTTTCAGAAGTAGTTAATAAAACAGAATCGTTGATGGGCTTTATAACTTCAGTAAACCCATTTGTTCTGTACCTGTAATAGATACTGGGTACAAACGAATAATTTTTATTTTTCCATTTATATCCAAACTCAACGGAGTTTATGATCTCGGGCAATAGTTTTGGATTACCTGCATTCAGGTTACGGGGATCACGATACTCCGGAAAAGGATTTAATTCATCCGCGTCGGGCCGGTTGATGCGGCGGCTGTAGTTCAACTGCAGTTCATTGTCATCATCAATTTCGTAAGAGAGGTGCAGTGTAGGATAAAGTTTAAAATAATTATTTTGTATCAGCGAATCTATGGTTACCAGGTTCCCTTTTAAATTAACCTGCTCGGCCCGGATACCAGCTGAAAAACCAAAAGCTTCAAAGCTTTTCTGCCAGGTTACATAAACCGCCTGGATACTTTCCTTGTATACAAATAAATTTGTTTTAACTGCGTCTTTTACAAAGACGTGTTGGACAGTGTCATAATATTCTCCATAAAAATCAAGGTCCTTTTTATTGATCGATCCGTCATAACCGGCTTCCAGTTTTGAACTTTCGTTGATGGGGTAAGTATAATCAATGGTCAGCTGGTTATCATGATCCTGTTGTTTTATTAATGTGTTATCAAGCTCAGTAACACGCAGGGGCAAATAATATACATTCCAATATTTATTATCTTCTGCCTCCTTAGATATCGAATTATTGAATTCCATATTCAACTCATGGTCTTCCTTCA
This sequence comes from Ferruginibacter sp., assembly GCA_039919015.1. GTDB lineage: Bacteria > Bacteroidota > Bacteroidia > Chitinophagales > Chitinophagaceae > Ferruginibacter. Next base: position 19,869 of record JBDSGK010000023.1, on the reverse strand, counting down.
AAAATTTATGTTCAAAGAATGCGGTAACATTTGTTTGTATTTCAAATTCAGGATCGTACCTGAACCTGTTGTAGTTTTCAATTAAAATATTTTGATCATTGTAAGCATACTTATTTACAATATCATGTTTGGTCAGTTTCCTGTTATAATAATCAGCACTGATGCCGAAGGTATTTCGTTGATTAAAAGTATAATCCAGTCCAAGGGTAGCGAAATGCGTGGCCGGCCTTAGTTTTGAAGCATTTGATTCATTATAATAACTGTTTGGCTTTCCAAGCGTATCAAAATATATCCTGTCAATTTTATTGGTCCGGATCCTGTTGTCCTGTCGTAAGCTGTAACTGCCAAACAAATTTATTTTACCGGGATTATAGTTTAAAGACAGGTTACCATTGTACCTGTCTTTATTACCTGCATTAACGGTAACTATGCCATTCCAGCCAAGCTTGATATTTTTTTTGAGTACAATATTAATGATACCTGATGTGCCGTCAGGGCGGAAACGGGCAGAGGGGTTTGTGATCACTTCAATACGTTCAATTGAATTGGCTGGTAAGGATTGTAAAACCTCAGCCCTTGTTTTACCCATGAGCGGAGAGATTTTTCCATTGATAAGTATCAACACATCTGTAGAGCCCCGCAGGCTAACCTGGCCGTCAATATCCACTTCGACTGATGGGATATTTTTTAAAATGTCACTGGCTGCGCCCGATCTGCTCATAATATCCTGGTCAACATTATATACTTTCCTGTCGATGGATGTGTTTAAGGTTGCTTTTGAAGAAGAAACAACAACCTCGTTTAATTTCTTTACATCACTATTCAGTTCAACAATACCAAGGCTTATGTTCTGCTGTTCCCCTGAAATTTTTAATTCCTGTGCTTTAGCGCTATTATAGCCAATATAACTGTAACGAACCAGGTAATTTCCGGGTGCTATTTCTTCAATACTGAATTTCCCTTTTTTATTACTGATAGTACCTTTAATGGTTGCACTGTCTTTCTTATTCAGTAGTACTACAGTTACAAATTCAATCGGTTTCTGGGAAGTTTTATCCACAATGGTCCCGCTTATACTTGTTTTACCCTGTTGCGCAAACAAAGAATTAATTAGTAACAAGTCTATAAAAATAAAAAACCACTTCATATAGAAATCCTGTTTATCATATAGCTCAGGCATCAGATTTTATTACAAAATAAGGATCGAATTCTGAAGAAAACTGAAGCTATAAACTGAAAAATCTTAAAGCGCTATACTTAATAATTTAATAGTTTCAATACAACATCATCCAGCCTGCTATAGGCCATAAAATTTTTCTCCAGTTCAAGATTAAAAGGAATGGCTGTATCCAGGCTCGCACAACGCATCACCGGTGCATCCAGCGAATCAAAACAATTTTCGCCGATCCAGGCGGCTATTTCGCCGCCGATGCCCCCGATCAGTGTGTCTTCATGTAAAAGCAAAACTTTTCCGGTGGCTTTAACGGCTTCTTTGATCGCATCGTAATCAAGTGGCAGCAATGTTCTCAGGTCTAAAATATGTATAGAAATATCCGGATGATTTTTTGCATAGTCCATCGCCCAGTGTACGCCGGCGCCATAAGTAATGATGCTGATATCATCACCGCTGGTAACCAACCTGGCTTTACCAATTTCAACTTCATAATATGCTTCCGGAACCTGTCCGCTTACAGAACGATACAATGCCTTGTGCTCAAAATACATGACCGGGTTGGGGTCATTGATCGCTGCGATCAATAAACCTTTTGCATCAGCAGGCGTACTTGGGTAAACCACTTTTAATCCCGGTGTATGCGCAAACCAGGCTTCGTTGCTTTGACTATGAAAAGGGCCTGCACCTACACCGCCGCCGGTAGGCATACGGATGACCACGTCGGCATTTTGTCCCCAGCGGTAATGAATTTTTGCAAGGTTATTGATGATCTGGTTAAAGCCAACAGTTGCAAAGTCGGCAAACTGCATTTCCATAATGGATTTATAACCTTCTAAACTTAATCCGAGTGCCGCACCTACTACAGCGCTTTCACAAATGGGTGTGTTGCGTATCCGCTCTTTTCCAAATTCCTCAAAAAAGCCTTCAGTAATTTTAAAAGCCCCGCCGTATTCTGCAATATCCTGTCCCATGATGATGAGGTTTGGATGTTTAACCATGCTTTGGTGCAAACCTTCTTTTATTCCATCAATGAATCTTTTTTCGTGAGTCGTGAGTCGTGAGTCGTGAGAAGAGCTCACATCATTATACTGCTTTACTCCCGACTCCCGACTCCTGACTGGCGCATACACATCTCTTAGTTCGTCTTCTGTATCCACTACCATCGGTTTCGCCTGTGACCCCATCTTCAATTCAGTTTCTATATATGACTTGATCTCAGTTTTAATATTGTCAACCTGTGTTGCTGTTAAAACATTTTCATCAACAAGGAATTGCTCATAATTTTTTACCGGGTCTTTTATTGCCCATTGTTCAAACATTTCGGGAGGCACATATTTAACACCACTGGCTTCTTCATGCCCACGCATCCTGAAGGTCATGCATTCTATTAAATATGGTTTTTGATTTTTGATGCAATAGTCACGAACACCTTTGATGGTATCGTACACCGATAAAATATTGTTGCCATCGATCTGTATGCCTTCAATACCGTAACCAATGGCTTTATCAACCAAATGCTTACAGCGGTATTGCTCACTCACCGGCGTGCTTAAACCATAGCCATTATTTTCTATGATGAAGATAACGGGCAGGTCCCATACGGCTGCGATGTTTAATGATTCATGAAAATCCCCTTCGCTGGTTCCGCCATCACCGGTAAAAGCCAGTGAGATTTTTAGTGGCGAGCCTGTGGAACCATGACGTAATTTATAAGCTAATGATACACCATCGGCAATGGCCATTTGAGGCCCAAGGTGCGATATCATGCCGCAGATATGATGTTCCTTGCTGCCGAAGTGAAAACTTCTTTCTCTTCCCTTGCTGTATCCTTCTTTATTACCCTGCCACTGCATGAACAATTTACTCAGGGGCATTTTGCGGGATGTAAATACACCCAGGTTACGGTGCAGCGGCATGATCCACTCATCAGGCTGCAGGGCCAGTGTTGCCCCAACAGCAATTGCTTCCTGGCCAATGCCGCTGAACCATTTACTGATCTTGCCCTGCCTCAGTAAAACCAGCATTTTCTCCTCGATCATGCGGGGCAGCAGCAGCTTTTTGTATAGTTCCGTTAAGGCTTCATTACTAAGGTCTTTCCTTTCGAATTGCATAATATAGAATCTGATAAATTATTGGTAAAGTTAGCTGATGTTATTGGAGCTTACCAAATCGGTTTTGTATTTTAAAGTTGAATTAGAAATGTTAAACAATTGTAAAGAGAAACTGAATTACTGCCATACCATGTGCAAATTATAAAACGCCTGCATCTACCTAAAAACTATTATTTATGACACGACTCTTCAAACCCGCTGCTGTAACGTTCTTTATTCTGACAGCCTTTATCATTTTATCTTTTACGTATCCATCACCCCGACAAGCTATCTTTTCAAAAAATGCCGTTCCTAAAATACAGGTTGCCATTTTATTGGATGTGAGTGGCAGTATGGACGGACTGATCGAACAGGCCAAGGCCCAGTTATGGAATATGGTAAGTGTAATGGGTAAGGCCCAGTGCAATGGTGCAGCCCCAAAAATTGAGATCGCCTTATATGAATATGGAAGAACGACCAACGATGCAAAGGCCGGTTATGTAAAAAAGATCAATGGCTTTATCAACGACCTGGATTCTTTATCCCAGAATTTATTCAGTTTAAAAACAAATGGCGGGGATGAATATTGTGGCCAGGTTATCTACAGCTCCTTACAGGAACTTCAATGGGATGCTTTGCCTGAAAATTATAAAGTGATCTTTATTGCCGGCAACGAAGATTTTTTACAGGGCAACCTGCATTACACAAAAGCCTGTACCGAAGCAAAGAATAAAGGCGTGGTGGTGAACACCATTTATTGCGGCGATAAAATGCAGGGTATCAAAGAACACTGGAATTTAGCTGGAGAATGCGGTAATGGCAGCTTTACGAACATCAATCAAAATGCAAAAGAAGAAGATATTCCTACACCCTACGACAGCCTGATATATTCTTATAACGAGAAGCTGAACGGTACTTATATTGCTTATGGTTCCGGGGGAAGAGGTTACCAACAAAAGCAATCAGCAATGGATGCGGCAAATACTACCATGAGTAAATCTGCCGGTATTAAAAGAATTAAAGCAAAAGGTAATGCAGCTGTGTATAACAATGCTCAATGGGACCTGGTAGATGCCAAAGACAGAGATGGCGATGGCGTTTTGGATAAAATTGATAAAAAAGAACTGCCCGACAGTTTAAAAGATAAAAGCACTGAAGAACTGAAAAAAATTGTAGGCGAAAAAAGTAAAGAGCGTACCGCTGTACAAAAAGAAATAGCAACACTTAATACAAAAAGAGATGCTTATATAGCTGCACAAAAAGCAAAAAATGCAACCAATAAAAATAATGCGGCTACTTTAGAAACAGAAGTGGAAAGGATCATTAAAGAACAGGCCAGGCGGTATAATATGGTTATCCAGTAACTAAGTAATTTGGCAAAGAAGGCAAAAGAGCAAAGAAGGCAAAAGAGAAATACACCTTCAGCTCTTTTCCTCTACTGAGCTTGTCGAAGTATGACCTCTTAGCTAAACCTTCGCTTTGTTATTCTCTTCAGGAAATGCTTTTTTGTGCACCAATGAATTAAAGAATGAAAGCAATGCCCCAAACAGTAAAGCATGCCAGAAACTTTCAACTTCGAAGCCATGTACAAAATAAGCATCAATTAAAATAATCCCTGCATTAATTACGAACAGGAAAAGGCCCAGTGTTAATATAGTTACCGGCAATGTGAGCAAAATGAGGAGTGGCTTTACGATCGCATCCAGCAACGACAACACAAATGCTACAACAATAGCTGTAAAAAAATCAACAATGTTGATACCCGGTAAAATATAAGCCAGTACAAAAACGTTTACCGAACAAACAAGCACTTTAAAAAACCATTTTTTCATACAATCAAATTACAACTAATTCGTAAAATTGTTCAGGGTTTAGATATTTTTTTGCCAGCTCCCTTAACTCTTCTGCCGAAATGGTTTTGATCGTTTCGATAGACCTGTAAAAATAATCATCAGTAAGGCCATTCAGGATCAGGTTTTTCCATCGCCCCATGATATGGAACGGCCCATCCAGGTCGCCCAATATGGTTCCGATCAAATAATTACGAACCAGCAGCAATTCCTCTTCATCAACCAGGTCTTCCCGCAACAACTTCATTTCTTTATACACTTCCTCAATGGTTGCTTCACAAACATCCTTGCCTGCTTCGGTACTGATCATCCAGGCCGATTCATGAATATGATTTTGTACATAACTGTGTATGCCATAAGTATAACCTTTATCCTCACGGATATTGCTCATGAGCCTTGATCCAAAAAAACCACCGAACACGGTATTCAGTACCATTACTTTCATAAAGTCGGGGTGATGCCGGTTAGGAAAGGGACGTGCAATACGGATGGAGCCCTGAACACCATTGACATCATTTTGTATCCGGTATTTTTTTTCGGTTGAGGGTGATTGGCTGATCGTTGCAAGCTGGTTGTTGAAGGGCTTTAAAGCCAGGTTGCCAAAAGCATTGTTGAGTTGCTCTTCTATATCCACCGGCAGTTTACCACTTGCAAAGATCACGGCCTGCCCGTTAAGATAATATTGTTTAAAAAAATCTTTAAGTTGGCTGCTGTTTAATGCATCCAGGTCTTCGGGGTTGCTGTACTTACCATAAGGATGTTGTTCACCATATAAATAAGCATCCACTAAACGGGTTGCAACAAAATCGCTCTTTTGTAAATTAACCTGCAGCCGTTGTTTTGAATTCTGTTTATAAATATCCAGTTCTGCTTCGCTAAAAACAGAATCGGTGATCATCGCTTTGACTACCGGTAATATAAAAGGCAATTGCTTACTTAAGGAAGAAAGAGAAACAACAGCGGTTTCATTATAGCAGGAACGGTTGCAGTAAGCACCGTAATATTCAAACTCTTCATTTAACTGGAAAGCAGATCTGGTAGATGTGCCATTCTTTAATAAATAATTGGTGGCGGCAGCTACATTCTTTTGCTGCTCAAACCAGTTGCCTGCATAAAAAACCAGTTCTACTTGTATTACATCCTGTGCACCGGCATCAATACAATAAACAGGTACCCCGTTTTGTAAAGTAAACTTTTGGTAAGCTTTTAGTTTCAGGTCAAATTCAATGGCATCTTTTATATGCGGTGCTGTTTTTCTGTTCATTATAGTTTTATTCAAAAAAATCTTTTAAGTGGGGGTTGTTATTAATAACCTTGCACTGTGTTGAATAGTTATTATTTCTACAAGAGAAGCGGTTTTAAGTCTGTAAATAATCCGGTATTTGAATAATTTCAGTTCTCTAATATCCGGTGTATTGAATTCTTTTACAATTTTTCCAAAGTCAGGTTGTCGCCTAAGGGTCTCAATTTTTTTTATAATGGATTCTGCTACCAACTCCGCATTTTTATATGAATCCGGAAGGATATAGTTATAAATTCCGGCAATGTCTTTTTTGCTTTGGGAGTTATTTTGATTTGTACCATGACCTCATTTCTTTTTTAAACTCCTTCCAGTCTGTACTCATTCCTTCATCTGCTTCTTTTAGTCCTTCCTCTACCTTCTTTTTAAAAACTATATCATAAAAAATAAGTTGCGCATCTGTTGAAGAAAGCCCTGAAGAGCGTGTTTCTATATCCTTTTTAACCTTATTGATTTTTATAGTTGCCATAAAATGTATTTTATCAAATTTACAATTTAATTATCAGAGTAATAATACAGCGTATTGCTGTTCTTCTCATCAAAAATAATATTGCTTTCTGCCTTTATTTCTTCTGCTGTAACAGCCCGGTACCTGTCCAGTTCTTTATTGATCAGGTCAGCATCGCCCATCAATTCATACATGGCTAAACTGGCAGCACGGTTGGTGATGGCCATGTCTTCAAAAGCGATCATACTCTCGGTCTTATTTTTTACTTTATCCAGTTCACGCTGGCTGATCCCGTCTTTTTGAAGTTTTACCAGTTCTTCTTTAATAGCAGCTTCTGCGTCTTCCATTTTTACTCCTTTAACCAGTTTACCTTCTATGGTCAATAAGCCTGCATCAGTACTTCCTAAATGATAACATTCAATATTGCTGAACAGTTGTTTTTCTTTCACCAGTGATTGATACAATCTTGATGAACCGCCGCCACTTAAAATTTCGGTGATCAGGTCGGCCGTGTAGTAACGCATATCTGTACGTGGATAAATATGCCAGCATTTATACAAAGCATCCAGCGGAACATTTGCTTTTACGGTTTTTGACCGTGCTGCAGTTTGCTTGGGCTCTGCAGGCAGGTTACGGATATATTTTTCACCGGCAGGAATGGGGGCAAACCATTTTTCAGTAAGCCGTTTTACTTCTTCAACGGTTACATTGCCCGCAACAACCAAAATGGCATTGCTGGGATTGTAATGCTTATTAAAAAATGCCTTTACATCATCTAAAGTTGCATTTTCTATATGGCTCAGTTCGGCGCCAATGGTCATCCAGCGATAAGGATGAACGGTATAGGTCAGTTCTCTTATCTTATGCCAAACGTCCCCATAAGGTTTGTTTATATAATGTTCTTTGAACTCTTCGCAAACAACTTTACGCTGCACTTCCAGGCTTTTCTTGCTGAATGCCAGCGACAGCATCCTGTCACTCTCCAGCCAAAAAGCAGTCTCCAGGTTTTCGGCCGGCAACTGGCAATAATAATTGGTAAGGTCGTTGGTGGTAAAAGCATTGTTATCGCCCCCCGCAATTTGCAGGGGTTCATCATACACGGGTATGTTAACACTGCCGCCAAACATCAGGTGCTCAAACAAATGGGCAAAGCCTGTTTTTGCAGGGTCCTCATCACGGGCCCCCACATCATATAATACATTAACCACCGCCATGGGCGTGCTTTTGTCCTGGTGAACCAACACTTTTAAACCGTTGGCTATTTCAAACTTTTCAAACTGGATCATGTGCAAATGTACGGAGCAGAATAAAACTGCAATGAAGTTTAACGGATACTTACCGTATTGAGGGTAAGCTCTTTTAAAATACCTTCACGCTTAATTAAAACCTTTACTGATTCATAGGGCTTTTGCAAAATGTATTTATAGGCCTGCATGTTCATGCTGAAATTCCTGTTAACGGCGATCACTTCATCATTTATTTTAAAATGCGCCTTATCGGCCGGTGAACCGGCGATCACATCTTCTACCATAATCTTTCCATTAACATAATAAATGCCAAGGCCGGTATATGCATAATCAAATTCTTCATTAAAATGTTTGTTGGGTATAATATGGATCTCACGGTTTGGGTAATTGAAGATCAAGTTAAACCTCCGCAGCAGGTCATTACCTAAAAGCCCGCCTGTAAAGGGATAGGAGGTTACATTATAATCATCTTTGTACAAATACGTGGGTACCGCTTTGAATTTATACGGGCCTATTTTTACTTCTTTGACCAGGGTAAGCCGCATTTGCAGTTTTCCTCCCATACCTTCTGCCTGTGTAACTACCGGCTTTCTTCGTTTAAGTAAAATGCCGCTGTCTCTGGCAAACTTTTCACTCATCAATAAACACAGGCCCGCGCCGGTATCCAGGTAAAAATTAAAACCAAGGTTTTTTTTATCTTTTACATTCAGCCATTGAATGGGTAAGTTGGTAAATGCAGGGTGCAGGGTTGTACCCCATTTGGGATAATCAATTTTTCCGGGGCTGTACACTTCAATGATACTGCTGTCGAAATTGATCTTTACGATATACCGGCTGAAAAAACTATACCCGATTATACCATCTACTTTTTCGCCATATACACTGCTTAACACTTCATAATTATTGACATGAAAATTCAGGTGATCCATTTTTAGTCCTGGCAGGGTTAACGTTTTATCAAAGGCAAAAGAAACTTTACGTATCCCCCCTATCCCCGTAATACTGGTATCTGTTGGTATCAATGGGATACCAAACTCCTGGCAGGTAGATGAATCAAGAGAAATACCGCCGCTTCCTGTATCTAAAATGAAATTTAAGGTATCCGGAATATTACCAAATTGCGCCTGCAGTACCATTACACCACCACTGAATTGTTTGAACGGAAAACGCGTAATGAATTTGGCCTCTTTTTGAGGCAATAATTCCTGGGCATGCACATTTGCAAGTACAAATAAGAAAAATATGATAAAATAAAGTCTTCTCATGCCATGTTGGTTCAATTTACAACCTATTGGATGTACTTTTGCTGATTATTACACAAAAGGCTCAGCATGGAATTAAATGATTTATATCAGAAGGCGCTTAGGTTCGAATTTCTTACAGTAGAAGAAGGCATGTATATGTTTGAAAAAGCTGCATTGACCGAACTGATGTTTGTAGCTGATGAATGTAGAAAAAAGCAGGTGCCACATGGCAAAGTTACCTGGCAGATCGACCGGAATGTAAACACCACCAATGTGTGCATAGCCAACTGCAAGTTCTGTAATTTCTACCGCATACCTGGCCACGCCGAAGCCTATATAACAGATATTGAAACTTATAAAGCCAAGATAGAAGAAACGATTAAATACGGCGGTGACCAGCTTTTATTACAGGGTGGCCATCACCCGGAGCTGGGATTAAGTTTTTATGTAAATCTATTTAAGGAGCTCAAATCCTTATATCCCAACATTAAATTACATACCCTGGGGCCGCCTGAAGTTGCCCATATCACCAAGCTTGAAAAAAGTACACACCGTGAAGTGCTGATGGCATTAAAAGAAGCAGGCATGGATAGTCTGCCCGGCGCCGGTGCCGAAATATTGACCGACAGGGTAAGGCGACTGATCAGCAAAGGAAAATGTGGTGCACAGGAATGGCTGGACATTATGCACGAAGCACATAAACTGAATATCACCACTTCAGCCACGATGATGTTTGGACACGTGGAAACCATACAGGAACGCTTTGAACATTTGGTAAAGCTGCGGGAAGTACAAAGCCGAAAACCTGCAGTTGCAAAGGGTTTCCTGGCTTTTATACCGTGGACATTCCAGGACGTGGATACCCTTTTGGCAAAAATACGCGGCGTACATAATTTAACTACTGCTGAAGAATATATCCGCATGATCGCTATCAGCAGGATCATGTTGCCGAATATTTTAAACATACAGGCCAGCTGGTTAACCGTGGGCAAACAGGTAGCACAGATCTGTTTGAATGCCGGGGCCAACGATTTTGGAAGTATCATGATCGAAGAGAACGTAGTGAGCGCTGCCGGGGCTCCGCATCGTTTTACAAGTACAACCATTCAATCTGCCATTAAAGAAGCGGGCTTTGAACCGCAATTACGAAACCAGCAATACGAATGGAGAGAAATTCCGGAGTCTATTGTTGAGCAGGTTGTAAATTACTAAACCCAGCTTTTCTTCTATGAATAAAAATTCAAAAAAATTACTGCACCGTTTCAGGATGATCGGTATTGCAGAAGGCATTTCGTTTTTAGTTTTATTATTGATCGCCATGCCGATGAAATATTTAATGAATATCCCTGAAGCTGTAAAATTTACCGGCTGGGCACACGGAGCCCTCTTTGTTACCTTTATTTATTTTGCTTTTGAAGTAATGGGGACATTAAAGAAAAACTTGCTGTGGCTGGCAAAAGCCTTTGCTGCTGCCTTTATACCTTTTGGCACTTTCATTTTCGACCGGCAATTGAAGCGGGAAGAATCTTTATTATAAAACCAGCAGCCTGATCATCAATTTACATAAGTTTATTACACATTTGTTAATAAAACGGGGCGATTGCAGTTATACTTGAATAAGACCGCTATTTTTTTTAAATTTGATGAAATTCTAATCAATTTAAAATTACAATGCATATTCTACGAGTGCTTAAAAGAACTATTTCCTTAATTATCATCGGCCTTGCTGTTTTACCGGCAAAGGCGCAGGACAAAGCCAGGGTTCTGCACGAACTTAATACCGTTTTGATCAATACGGTAATGGTTGATTTTTTTACTCCCCCAGTGGCCAGCCGTATTTATGCAGCTCCCAATCTTGCTTTTTATGAGTGCATACGCAGGGATGACCCTTCTTTACCCTCCATGGCAAATAAAACAAACGGGGTGCTGAATATACCCCCGGTTCCAAATACCGCCAAGGTTGATAATTTTATTGCGGCCTGCGTATCATACTCCTATGTAGCACAGAGCATGGTTGGCTCCGAATATAAAATAGAGGACTGGCGCAAAGCATTCATCGATTCTCTTTTGTTTAAAGGTGGTAATGCAGATCTTATCAAAAATTCTTTCCTGTATGGCAAACTGGTTGCCGACAGTGTTTTTGCCTGGGTTAAAAGGGATAATTATAACCAATCGCGAGGCTTACCAAGATTTACCATTTCAAACGAGGAAGGTACCTGGCAACCTACTCCTGCTGATTATGCGCAGGCTATTGAGCCGCACTGGCATACCATCAGGCCATACACGTTAAACTCTCCATCACAATTTTCGCCCAAAGAAAAACTGCCTTACAGCACAAAAAAAAATTCTGCTTTTTATAAAACAATGATGGAGGTGTATAAGATGGGGTTAAACCTGGATACAGCCCAAAAAGCAACAGCAAAATATTGGGACGATAATCCGAATGTATCTACCAACATGGGCCACCTGAATTATTTTATTCATAAAATTTCGCCGGGAGGGCATTGGATGATGATCACAAAACATGCCTGCGAAAAAAAGAATGAATCCGTAGGGGGTTCTTCACTGGCCTATACACTTGCGGCTATTGCCATGTATGATGGGTTTATCGCATGCTGGGATGAAAAATTCAAAAGCAATCTTATTCGCCCCATAACAGTGATCAATAATATTGTGGATAAGCACTGGAATCCTTATCTTCAAACCCCTCCCTTTCCTGAGTTTACCAGCGGACATTCTGTTGTCTCAAACGCAGCTGCAACTATACTTACGGCGTTGTTTGGTGATAATTATGAATTTACAGATGAGACAGAGATCCCTTTTGGTAATGACTCCCGGCATTTTAGATCTTTTTATGAAGCAGCATATGAATCTTCCATGAGCAGGGTTTACGGTGGTATTCATTATCCCGAGACTGCCCGTATCAGTATCCTACAAGGCAAAGAAATTGGAAACCATGTGCTTAAAACTTTATACCCGGCTGTAATTAAATAAAACGTATTGTGCTATTAAAAACAATTGATGTTCAAAGATTCTGTTTTGCGGCTCTTAGTGTTTTTTCTTTGCAAGCTTTGCGGTTTCTTTTTTAACCGCAAACCTGCCTGCCGGTAGGCAGGGACCGCCAGGTGTTTCACAAAGTACGCTAGGAAACGCTGCTGGCTGAAGCCCTTTTAATAGCACAAGACATTAAATAATCTAAAATTATGGTAATCGCTAATCTTCGTTTTTTTACAGTTTTACTCGTTGTTTTCTTTTCTGTTAATGTATCGGCACAAACAACTGGCAAGAAAATGTTTAGCCTGGTGCCCGAAAGCAGCAGCGGGGTGAGTTTCAGGAACGACATTATTGAATCACCATCCATGTTCCTGTATATGTATGAGAATTTGTATGTGGGTACCGGTGTAAGTGTTGGAGATATTAATAATGATGGATTAGACGACATTTATTTTGTATCCACACTCGGCAGTAACAAATTGTACTTAAACCTGGGCAATTTTAAATTCCAGGATATAACCGAAACGGCAGGTGTTAATGGCGGTGCCGGGATAAAGACCGGTGTTACCATGGTTGATATCAACAATGACGGGTACCTCGATATTTTTATCTGCAAGTCGGGTTTTAAAGATCCAAACCTCCGTAAAAAAATATTCTACATCAATAATAAGAACAACACGTTTACCGACAGGGCTGCTGAATATGGACTTGATGATGCCAGCTACAGTATGCAGGCATACTTTTTTGATTATGATAAGGATGGAGATAAAGACGTTTATTTTGTAAATCACCCGATCGATTTCAGCAAAACAATGACCATCCCGGCTACTATTATAAATGGGAAATCAGTGCATGTACAAGACACGAATACCGTGTATGTAAGTGCCAGGCTTTTTGAGAACCGGGGAAAGACATTTACTGACGTTACAAAAAAAGCCGGCCTGATCAGTCATGTTTTTGGTTTAAGTGCATCTATTGCTGATATTAACGGAGACGGCTGGCCTGATATTTATGGAGCCAACGATTTTAATAAACCCGATTTTCTTTACATCAATAACCGTAACGGAACTTTTACCAACAAACTTACAGACTATATAAAACATGTCAGTTTTTCATCCATGGGTTCAGATATCAGCGACTTTAATAATGACGGGCATGAAGATATTTTTGTTGTGGATATGGCTGTTGAAGACCCGGTAAGGCAAAAACAATTATTTGCGGTAAACCAAAACTACGACAAGTTTGAACTACTGTTGAAATACGGTTTGTATTATCAATACCCTCACAATGCGCTCCAATTAAATAATGCCGACGGCACATTCAGCGAAATATCCAATTATGCGGGCGTAGCAGAAACAGAGTGGAGCTGGGCGCCACTCGTTATTGATCTTGATAATGACGGCTGGAAAGATATGTTCATTACCAATGGCCTTAAGCGTGACATGACGGACTGGGATTACAAGGTTTTTGTGCTGGACTCTATTATCAACACCATGAATAAAGGTAAATCTGTTGACCTGAATACCTGGTTACAAAGTATGCCTTCAGTACCTATAAAAAATTATTTTTACCGCAATAACGGCAGTTTAAAATTTGATAATTATACCGATACCTGGACTGATGCCCCGCCATCATTCTCACATGGTGCTGCTTATGCCGACCTGGATAATGACGGTGACCTTGACCTGGTGACAAATAATATTGATGGGCCTGCGTTTATTTTAAAAAATAATGCAAGAGAGCTTTCACCGGCTTCTCATTTTCTAAGGTTTCGTTTTTTTAAAAGCCCCGGATCATTTGATGAAGTGTACGGCTCAACCGTAAAGCTTACCAATTCAAAAGGTCAGATACAGTTTCAGCATTATCATCCGCAACGTGGTTTTTTGTCAAGTATGGAACACGTGCTTCATTTTGGTACTGCTGATGAAACCACGATCGCAAAAGTGGAGATCACTTTTCCAAATCAAAAGAAGATCATACTCGAAAACGTAAAGACAGACCAGGTACTCACCCTCTACGAATCAAATGCGGTAAGCACGGTCAGTACCATAGCAACAAAAGCAAAATCTGGTTTTAAAGATATCAGCGCTGAAGGAAAACTAAAATATACTCAAACAGAAAATGATTTTATAGATTTTAAAAGAGAGCCTTTGATCCCTTACAAATGCAGCCGTAAAGGCCCTTATTATGCCAGGGCGGACATAAATGGGGATGGCAAAGAAGACCTGTTCATTGGCGGTGCAGCGGGCAGCGAAGCTAAACTGATGCTACAGCATGCAAACGGATCATTTACTGAAAAGAATCAGGCCGCATTTACTGCTGATAAAAATTTTGAAGACATGAGCAGTCTTTTCCTGGATGCAGATGGAGATGGCGATATGGACCTGTATGTAGTAAGCGGTGGCGCAGAGTTTCCGCAAGGCAGTCCGTTCTACCAGGACCGTTTGTATAAAAATGATGGCAAAGGAAATTTCAGCAGGGCCGCACAGGCCCTGCCAAATGAAGGCTATAACGGATCGAGTGCTACTGCACTGGACTTTGATGGAGATGGAGATACAGATGTATTTGTTGGCGGGCATGTGTTACCCGGTGTATTTCCAAAACCCGACAGGAGTATGCTTTTAGAAAATAACAAAGGCATTTTTACAGATGTTACCGGTAAATACGCAAATGCTTTATTAAATGCCGGTATTGTTAACCAGGCTGTTTGGGCCGATATGGATGGCGATGGTAAAAAAGAATTATCAATAAGTGGTGAATGGATGCCACTTGAGATCTTCAGTTTTCAAAACGGGCAGTTCGCAAAAAAGCAACATTCGGTTCATATTATTTTGCCTTCGCAAAAAGATACGCTCATCAGCATGGATGCATTCAGCGGCTGGTGGTATAATATGAAAGCCGAAGACCTGGATGGCGATGGCCGCATGGATCTTGTAATGGGCAACCGGGGTTTAAATTCCAGTATTAAAGGAAATATAAATGAGCCCACAACCATTTATGCAAAGGATTTTGATAATAACGGAAGCTATGATGCAGTGCTGGGGTACTATATTTGGGGCAAATGCTATCCCCTTTTCAGCCGCGACCAGCTGATCGACCAGGTGCCTTCCATGCGCAAAAAGTTTGTACGCTACAGGGATTATTCGGGCAAAACATTAGATGGCATTTTTACAGCCGCAGAAAAAAACAATATGGACGTTTATAAAACCAATTTTTTTGCATCGGGTGTCTTAATGAATGAAGGCAATGGGGTTTTTCGTTTTATTGCTTTCCCGGAAAAGGGGCAATTCTCCACCATTAATGATATGATCGTTGATGACATAGACAATGATGGCATAAAAGACATTTTGGTTTGCGGCAACTCAAATGATCCTGCTGTTATGGTAGGTGTGTATGATGCCACTTCTGCTTTACTTTTAAAAGGAACAGGCGAAGGAAATTTTGAGGCCGTATCGCCTGCTGACAACGGATTGACCGTAAGCGGTGAATCCCGTAAAATGGTTTACCTGAAAGATAAAGGCAAAACAACATTGGTATTTTTGAAGAATGATGCGCCGGCGCAGGTTTTTATGAAGGAGTAAAATACCCGTAACTTATTCTATCACAAACCGGTACCCAATTCCTTTAATGGTAAGTATTTCCAGCTTACTGTCATTTTTTAAATAGCCCCGTAATTTGGTGATGTACACATCGAGGTTGCGGGAGTTGAAAAAATTATCATTTCCCCAAAGCAGGTTCAGGATATCACGCCGGTCAATTATTTTATCCCGGTTTTCATAAAGTACTTTCAGCAGTTCACTTTCACGGAACGACAATTTTTTCTCATCTCCATTATTTTTTAATACCTGGTGATTCATATGAAAAGTGAACTGCCCGATCTTTACGATATCTTTTTTGTCTGCAGCTTTTTTATCCGTATCGCGGAAACGTAATACATTTTCAATACGCACAATTAATTCCTCTATGCTAAAGGGCTTGCGTATATAATCATTACCGCCCAGCTGAAAACCTTTCACTAGGTCGTTGGTCTGGGTTTTGGCGGTTAAAAAAATGATGGGAACGGCTGTATCAATGGCACGTATCTCTTCGGCAATGGTAAACCCGTCTTTATTGGGCAACATAATATCCAGCACGCAAATATCAGGTTTGTGTTGTTTGAACAGGGTTAATACTTTATTGCCATCCGGTTCCATGATCACTTCATAGGCACGGCTCTCCAGGCTTTCTTTTACGATCTTTCCCAGGAACAACTCATCCTCTACATACAATATTTTAACTGCCCGCATTTTCTTTAGGTAATTTAATGATGAATGTTGTGCCCTTCTCCTCTTCACTTTCCAGTTTTATTGAACCCTTATGTTCGGCAATGATATGTGCAGTATAACTCAGGCCCAGACCATAGCCTTTTACATTATGTTTATCACCATGCGGCACCCTGAAAAATTTATCAAATATTTTTTCTTTATACGATACCGGTATTCCAATACCATTGTCTTTTACTGTCAGGGTCATTTCCGATGCTGTAGCTTCAATATGAATATCAACTTCCGGCTCTTCTTTACCGTATTTTAATGCGTTGTCCAGTAAATTATATACTACGCTGGTAATGTGCATACGGTCGGCCATCATCATAAAATCTTCTCCATTTGATCCAAACTTTACTTTGGTGCCAAATTTCTGAAACTGCAGTTGCATGGAACTGATCACTTCCTGCAATAGTTTTTTAACGTCGAACCATTCGTATTTCAATTCCACCTGCTGTGTTTCAAACATAGACAGGCGCAGTACTTTATCCACCAGCAGGGATAATCGGTTCAATTCCTGCCCCGCAATGCCAAGGTATTCCTGTGTACGTTCAGGATCTTTCAGTGCATCAAAATTCTTCATGGCTTCAATGGCCACGCTCACCGTGGCAATAGGCGTTTTTAATTCGTGTGTAATGTTGCCTATAAATTCATTCTTTATTTCGGTCAGTCTTTTTTGAGCCAGTAAATTTCTGTAGATAAAAACGAAGGAGAGTATGGTAAGTGCAATTAAAAATAACGAGAGAAATAATTGCAGGCGGATCTTTTTAAACATATAAAAGCTCACATCTCCAAATTCTGCATGATAAAACACAGGATTTAAAAAACCAACCGGTACTTTTTTTGTGCTGAAATTTTTGGACCCCCGGTCATCTATTTGTACCGTAAACATTTTTTTATTACTGTCAGATAAAGTAATATGCTGCACCCCGCTGCCTTTTATAATATGAAACTTTACCAGGATCCCTTCTTTTGCCAGTAATGATGAATACATGGAGTCGATCCGTTTTACAGGTATCGTATCATTTACAGTTTTGTTTTTCCCTAAAATTCTGGCAACCTGGATCGGGGGAAAAGTCCCCTCATGTGTATTAACATATACTATCGAGTCATTTTTTGAAGACAGGTGTGTATCAAAATCCGTTTCGGGAGAAGTCTTTACAGAAATACGATAATCCTTTTTTATTGAATCGCCGCCTTCAATACCGATCCGCTGCACGGTAGTAACAAGGTCGGTCATAAACAGGTTCTCGCCGGGCAAATTTTTTATAAAAATACTATCGCCGGCAAACCGCTGGGTTTGCAACCGGTACATGCTTTCCCGGAAAATGATATCGGTGCTTTTTTTAAAATTCGTTGTCTCTTCCTGGTACAGCTTACGCAACCAGTATGCCTGGAAGGCAATGATCAGCAAGACTGTAGCTGCCATTAATAAACGTGCTGTGCGTAATTTATTCATGAAAAGACAAAATTACCTGTAAAATCAACACCGCTTCCTGTTCATTAACCTTAATTAACCTTAATGAAAGGCTGTTTAACCTGTTTCTCTTTACCCTTAAAATATTTTTGTGCTTTAAAGATCATTATTAAAAAATAAAACCAAACGTCATGAAAAAATTATTATCGGCCTTTGCGGTGCTGCTGTGTTTACAAAGTACCGAGGCCCAGGTCAAAGAAGGAAAGATAACCTACGAGCAAAAGGTTGATATGTATCGCCGCATTCCTGAAGATAACCAGCAGATGCGCTCAATGATACCACAGTTTCGGTCTACTAAATTTGAATTACTGTTTGGGGATGATCAATGCCTGTTCAAAGCCACTGAAGAAGAACCCGATATGACGGAAGAGAATAACAATGCTGTTGTGATACGTATAGGGGGTGGTGCAGATAACGAATACTACAAAAATTTTAGTACAAAGAGATCTGTGGAAGCAAGGGAGCTGATGCAGGAAGTTTACCTGATAGATGATTCCATCCGCAGCATTACCTGGAAACTGGAAGAAGGTGAAACAAAAACAATTTTAGGTTATACCTGTAAAAAAGCAACCGGTAAAACAGAAAGGGGCAGTGATATTGTTGCCTGGTATTGTGAAGAAATCCCTGTTGCGGGCGGACCGGATCAATTTAACAGCCTTCCGGGAATGATACTGGGCATTGATGCAAATAAAGGAGAGATCGTTTTTACTGCCATATCGCTGGATAAAAAGGCAGATACCAAAAAGATCAAAGCCCCAACCAAAGGCAAAAAAATTACTAATGCCGATTTTGTTGCTAAACAAAAAGAATTATTTGGCAATCAACCCGGTGGAATAAAGATCGTGACTAACTAAAATAAGAGTATTAATCCTGCAACAGTTGTTGTAGGATTTTCATTTCAGCAACAGCTTACCGAACTTCTGAATCTCTGCAATTTCTATTGCAGAGATATTTTCGTTATTATCATATTTAGATTGCAGGAACAATATTCTTTTGTGCTGTGGATATTTAGCGATGATGGCCGAAAGTATTTTACCAAGGGTTTCATCTTTAGTTGGCATAGGTACTGTTATCGTTGCTGCTGCTCTTTCACGGGTTGGCCTTTTTTTGATAATGGCTTCCAACGTAGCCAGTTTACCAGGAGAAATGTTTGCTGTCTTACCGGCTTTACTGTGCAGCCCCTCCAGCTGTTTTTTACTAAGTCCGCCCCGGTTGCAGTATTGCTGGTAGAGACTGTTTACAAAATTCGAAGCAGGGTGGGCCTTCCTCATTTCAGTTAATATGTCTAAAAGAATATCCATGTATTATTAAGTGAAAGTAGGGAATAGTTTTTCAAAAAATAGCCTGCCCTATATAAAAAAACAAAAGCCACCCGAGAGTGGCTTTTGTTTTCCTGTTATTAAAACTAGGGGCGGCCCTTACCGTGGCCCTTACCCTTGTTGCCCTTGTTGCCATTACCATTGTTTCCATTGCCATTGTTGCCATTGTTGCCATTGCCATTGTTGCCCTTATTTTTATAATGTCCGTTATGATTACCGTTATCATGTTTGTTTTTAAGAATAACCTGCCTGTTGTTATAAGTTTTATAACGTGCATATCTTACCCTGTGATCAGTAAAATGTTTGTAAGAATCATTGGGTCTTAAAACTACTTTATAACCCGAGTACAGGTCATAATTTGAATATCGTGTAGGAAGGCTTGATGAGAATACCCACCTGTTACCTGAAAAATAAACAAACTG
>JBDSGK010000022.1:0-4544 GCA_039919015.1 Ferruginibacter sp. | reverse complement strand
ACCGGGTTGTTCTGGTGCAGTATAACAGGCGGTGTGTTAATTGTTCCGTTCAGCCTGGTTATTGTCCAGGTTTGATCAATGATCGGCATGGTGCCGTTGGCATGAAAATATACTTTGTTGAGTATTTGCGGATCACGCTGGTAGTTGTATGAAACATGCGCAGTATCGCAATTGACCTGGGCCTCTACCCTTATTTCATGACAGGTAGTTGATGCACAATCGGGCCCACGCCATACGGTTAAACAGGCAACATAAATACCGGGTTGTGCATAGCGGTGTATGGCAATCGGGTCATGGCTTCCGGTGCCGTCGCCAAAGGTCCAGGTATATTGCAGCGTTGAATTGATATAATCCGGTGTGAATTTATATTTCTGGTTATCATTACTGAATTTTTCAAAATGATATTTTGAAAGCTGTGTACAAGGCGGTACCGGGTGATGCACATAAACGGTATCACATATTTCCCGCACACAATTGGAAGTTGTACCTAAATAGATCCGCAGGCAAACCCTGTATGCACCAGGCTGGGCATATTCATGAACAGCATTCCAGGATGTAGCGCTTGTGCCATCTCCAAAGGTCCACACCGCTGTAGCTCCAGCTGTTGGAGGAGTACTTAAATTGGTGAAGTAAATTTTCCTGGGGTTTAAAGAATCGGGATGCCAGCTGAAGTTCACATAAAAATTGCAGGGATGCGTTACTACAACGGTCCTGCAAATTTCCCTCACACAGCTTCCCTGTGGCGTACTGTTATTATTTTTCTTCACCCTTAAACAAACTGTATAGCTTCCGGCATTTGCATAATTATGTGTTGGGTTGGCAACATTGGGATCGCTTTGTAAACCACTTACAGAGGTACCGTCACCGAATGTCCAGCGTACAGAATCAGTACCATTAAGCGGTGTACTTGTGTTTGTAAATTTAATACGCAACGGGTGATTGGGATCGGGTTGTGATGTAAAATTAACCACCAGGTTACAAGGCACTGGAACCACAACAGATCTACACCAGGTTCTTATGCATGGCGCATTGGTTGTTGTTGGATGTTTCTTAACCGTTAAGCAAACATTGTATGTTCCGGCACTTGTATAAGTATGTATTGGATTGGCAACAGCCGGGTTACCCTGTACACCACTAAGGGAAGTGCCATCACCAAATGTCCATTTCAAAGAGTCAGTAGCAATAACCGGTACACTTAAATTATGAAACTTGAAGCTCAAGGGACTATTAGGAACTGGTTCTGAGCTGAAATTAACCACCAGGTTACAAGGCTGTGTCACAACTATTGTTTTACAGATCTCTCTTATACATGGTGCAGTGGTACCTGAATAGTACCTGATGATCCGCAAACAAACGGTATAAGTACCCGGTGCTGCATAAGTATGAACAGGATTGTATTGATTTGAAGAGGTACCGTCACCAAATGTCCAGCGGATAGAATCAGTAACAGCGGTATTGGTACTTAAATTATGGAACTCAATTCTTAAAGGATTGGTTGGCGTAACTATCCAGTTAAAATCAGGTACAATGTTACAAGGATGTGTTACTACAACAGTTCTGCAAAATTCTCTTACACATGAATTAGGGGTTGAGATATTATTTTTCTTCACCCTTAAACAAACCGTATATGATCCCGCATTTGCGTAATTATGTGTTGGGTTGGCAACATTGGGATCGCTTTGTACACCACTTACTGATGTGCCATCGCCAAATGTCCAGCGCACAGAATCTGATGAGTGAATAGGCGTACTGGTATTTGTGAACTTGATACGCAAAGGATGATTGGGATCGGGTTGCGACGTGAAGTTCACCACCAGGTTACAAGGCACCGGTATCACAATGGTTTTACAGATCTCCCTTATGCAGGGTGTGTTGGTACCATTATACCTGATGATGCGTAAACAAACTGTATAAGTACCCGGTGCGGTATAGGTATGTATAGGATGTATTTGATTAGAAGAAGTTCCGTCACCAAACGTCCACCGGATAGAATCAGTGATAGCGATCGGGTTGGTGAGGTTATGAAATTCTATTCTTAATGGATTGGTTGCGGTAACCGTCCAGTTAAAATCAACTAAGAAGTTACATGGCGGAGGAATGACAACCGTTTTACAGATCTCTCTAACACAAGGTGGAGCACCCGGCGGCGTTAATTTTTTTACCCGCAAACAAACGGTGTACGTTCCGGCATTTGCATAAGTATGGGCCGGGTTAACTGCATTTGAACTCTGTCCATCTCCAAATGTCCAGGTGATGGAATCTGTTGTTGATAAGGGAACGCTTAAATTATGAAACGCTATAGTTAAAGGATTTTGTGTAATTGTCCAGTTAAAGTCTGCAACCAAATTACATGGGGTTGTAACCACCACTGTTTTGCAGGTATATTTTATGCACTGGCCACTTGTTGGCGTAGGAAATTTCTTAACTATTAAGCAAACATTATACGTACCCGCAGTGGCGTAAGTATGTACCGGGTTCACATCATGGGATATGGTATTATCCCCAAACTGCCAGGTTATAGAATCTGTGGCAGCTAAAGGCACCGATAAATTATGAAATGCAACGACCAAAGGGTTGGCCGCCGTACTGGTCCAGCTAAAATTTACAACCAGGTCGCAGAGCGTTATATTAACCACTTTGGTAAAACTGCCTGTACAAACCGGGGTATTATTTTGATTTACCCTCACAATGGTATGTACAACCGGGTAATTGCCTGAAGCTGCAAACACATGTGTTGGTGAAACCAGGTTGCTTACCGGGCTGCCATCACTAAAATTCCAGATATGCGTTACAAGCGGGGCACCTTCCGTAACCTGCGGGTTAAATTTTACCGTGTTGTTGCTAAGGTATTGATAGCCATATTCAGCATTGCAGGTGGTGCCCTGTGCTGCTGCTTTAAATGCAAAGGCTGTAATGGTAAGCCACAGCAGCGTAAAGATCTTTTTCATAAAAAAACAATTTGTAGGTTAAAGGATCAATAGGGATTTTCAGCTTAGGTTAGATACTGTAGCTTTCGGATCTGTTGCCTGACCCATAAAAATATTAATAATTTTTGCGGATGCCAAGTAAAAACTTTTCAACGGCTTTTCTTACAGGAGTGGCGCCTGTGGGGTAATTGTTGGTTAAGACTGAAAAGATGAGCAGTTTGCCTTTTTGGGTAATTAAAAAGCCGCTGAGGGCACAATTATTACTGAGGGTGCCTGTTTTGGCATAAATAAAGCCACTGTCTTTTTTAAAATATGCCGTTAGTGTACCGGTGCCGCCGGTGGCTAATATGTTCTTTACCCTGTCCCAGCCAAACTCGTTCTTGGTTTTGTTGAGTATATATACAAAGGATTGTGGTGTGAACAGGTTGTACCGGCTGAGGCCGCTGCCATCCACCCATTTGGGTTTTTGAGGTACGTCTCTCAGATCGGTTTTTAATAAGGTATCAATTATTTTTTCATCGCTCATATAACCCAGGTGTTCATTGCTAACCATGAGTAAGGTTTGTTCGGCAAAGAAATTATCGCTGCGGTGCATCATGGGTTTAAAGAGAGAGTCGGAGGGTTGGGAGTGGATGACAGATAAAGAAACATTCTTAATTTCTGGAATAGGATTGAATATGCTCTCTATCTGGTTTTCTTTGCTATTATAAAAATAATAACTTTCCTCGGGACTGTATGCTATGCCAATAATTTCATCTTGCGGTCGACCGGAATTAATAGTGTCTTTAATCCATCTAACAATATCTTCACTTGCATCCTTAATGTGAATAGGTATTTGTTGTGAAGAAAATTTTCTTCCTGTTTCTATGAAAGTTACTTTGTTAGAACTTTGATCTCTTTTAAAAAAACCACTGTCAAATGCATCTATTGTAGCTTTTACGCTATCACTATGCTTAAAATTAAAGTTGATAGGAAAACCAAGGGTAGTAAAATTTTTTAAACTAAAATATGGAATACTTATTAAACTCTGATTTCTTTTTGAGAAAGAAAAAACATTCCCATACATGGGAAAAACACTTCTCTCAACCATGTAATCATCATTATAATCATTCCATGCCCACCCATTACCTAAATAATTAAATTCGGATTTAGCTTTTAAAAAAAATATTTCATCTCTTTTTTTTAAAAAATCAATAACCGGCTGTGGTTTAAAATCCTGGTGTAATAAAGTTGGGTCTCCTGTAGGAAGAACATAAGTTGTAAATTGTCCAGATGGTTTAAAATACCTCAACCCCACCAAACTATCTCCCAAATATTTCATCCCTGCATACAGCGTAAACAATTTGGTATTACTTGCCGGTATAAAATATTTATCGGCATTATAATTATACCAGTAAGTATTTGTTGCCGGTTCGTATATGCTGATGCCGATATGGCCCTTGCTGATGGCGGTATCGTTTAATAAAATAGCATTGGCTTGTTTGGAAATTTTTTTGGAAACAGAACATGAAACTAAAATGAATAACGAACAAGGAACAAGGAATAATGAATGTTGAAGTTTCATTGTGTTATTTATTTTATTCGATTCAATCTTCTCCATTTCCTCCCCCTTCGGGG
>JBDSGK010000021.1:0-7790 GCA_039919015.1 Ferruginibacter sp. | reverse complement strand
TTGTCATAAGTCTGCATTAGATCAGTTTCCTGATAATAAGAGATGAGTTAGTTCCTCCGAATCCAAAGGAGTTGGACAAAAATACAACTATATCTTTTTCAACAGTCATTTTTGCAATATTCAATTTAGCGGAATCCTCATCCGGGTTTTCAAAATTTATGTTGGGTGCTACAAACGAGTTTTGCATCATGAGTACGGAATAAATAATTTCACTGGCACCTGCCATCCAGCATTCGTGCCCTGTCATGGATTTTGTGGAACTTACCAGTGGCTTATGTTCACCAAAAACCTCATGTATCGCCTTTGCCTCACTGGCATCGCCGGCCGGTGTAGAAGTAGCATGCGCATTTATATAATCCACATCTCCTGATTGGATGCCTGCATCTTTCATGGCCATATACAACGATCGTACAGGCCCATCTACCGTAGGGTTTGAAATATGGCCGCCATTGGAAGAGAAGCCGTAGCCTATTACTTCGCCCAGTATCTTCGCCCCTCTTTTTTGAGCCGATTCCAGGCTTTCCAGGATCACCGTTGCGGCACCACCGCTGGGAATAAGCCCGTCCCGGTCCCTGTCGAACGGCCTTGAAGCCTGGGTAGGGGAAGATTCCCGTACAGAAAAAGCAGATAAGGCATCAAAAGTACCCATGGATAAATGGTTTATTTCCTGTGCCCCTCCACATATGATACAATCCTGTAATCCTGTTTTTATAAAATGATAACCCAGGCCTATAGAATGAGATCCGCTTGCACAGGCGGCACTGATGGTAAAGTTCACACCACGTAATTTAAAGATGGTGGCCAGGTTCATGGTTACCGTGGAATTCATGGTTTGAAAAACTGCACCCGAACCAACCAGTGTGGTATCTTTTTTTTCTCTTATTATATCATTGGCCTCAATAACAGCTTTACCGGAGCTATCGTTGCCATATAAAATTCCTATTTCATTTGCATGGATATAGTCTTCATCTATGCCGGCATTTTGCAGCGCCTCTGCTGTAGCCAGGTAAGCATATTCACCCTGTTCGGGGAGCATGATACGTGCCCTTCTGTCTAATTTTCCTTTGAGTTCCGGCTTTTCAACAAAACCTGTTAAGCCGGAGCGGTATCCATATGCTTTACGCACAGGGTCCAGTATCAGGCCAGACTTTCCCTTGTACAGGGAATCCTTTACCTCATCCAGGTTTTTTCCTATGCAGGAATAAATGCCCATACCGGTTATAACGACTCTGTTCATTTTTTTTAAGTAAAAAGTAAAAATTCAAAAATCAAAAAATTGAACGCTGCGATCTATCAGTTACCCTTTTTGATTTTTGCCTTTTGATTTTTTATTTTTAAGAATACAATCCCCCATTTACAGAAATAACTTCTGCAGTAATATATGCCGCCCCTGGCGATGCTAAAAATCCAACGGTGTTTGCCACTTCTTCGGGTAAACCAAAACGTTTTAACGGGATCAGGTTCTTTAATTCGGCTTCATTCAGGTCGCCGGTCATATCTGTTTTGATAAATCCCGGGGCCACTGCATTTACCGTAATTCCCTTTCGGCCAATTTCCTGTGCCAGTGCTTTTGTAGCGCCAATTACCCCAGCCTTTGCGGCAGAATAATTGGTTTGTCCGGGTAAACCCTTTAATCCCGAAAGTGAAACAATATTGATGATCCTTCCGTATTTTTTCATCAACATGCTGTTAACTACCAGGCGGGTAACATAAAAGAAACCATCGAGATTTGTTTTCATTACCGATTCCCACTGCTCATCTTTCATCCACATCATCAGTGTATCTTCCCTGATGCCGGCATTGTTAACCAGCACTTCGATCACCTTGTCCTCATTGGCTTCCATCCATCCGCCCAATTTGCTTTTTATGGCTTCCTTATCCGATACATCAAACTGAATGATCTCCCCTTCAACACCTTTCTCTTTAATTAATGCCAGTGTATTATTAGCTTCCTCTTCATTCGATTTATAATTGATCAGCACATTATACCCCATCTCGGCCATTTTAATACAAACAGCCCTTCCAATTCCTCTTGACCCTCCTGTAACTAATGCAAACTTCATGCGTACTTATATTTTCTGCTGATTAATAATTGCTATTTAGAATTATGTTTTGTTATTTAACTCTTAAACTATTTTACTGTCAGCCTGAGGCACTCATGCAAAGCATCCTGCGGTAAAAAATTTAAGCTCTTTACAAATGACAATAAGAAAACTTTTTTCTCAGCTTCGCGGAGAAAAGAGGTTTGCCACGAAGACGCAAAGGCACGAAGTAGAAAAATGCAACGCATTTTCCTTTGTGTCTTTGTGTCTTAGTGGCTAAATTCAATTTTTTGTAAAAAAATTTAACCCTTTAAAATATTTGTCATCAGCAACTTTTAAATTTATAGATTATAACTTTCAAAAATCAGGAAGTAACCTGTTTGGGAATTTTACCCAGTTTGAAAGAAACAACCGGGTCAGATCTTTCAAAATATTTCCTGATCTTTTCCAGGTCCTTATACTTTGGTTCGTCTTCTATGAACTTAGGGAACACTTTTCTTATTTCGTTATAAATATGGCGTGTTTCGGTTGATAGCCTGTCGGTACACTTTAAATAATCAATGGCCTGCAATACGGTCATCATCTGTATGGCCAGCACCTCAAAAGAATTATCAATAACGCGTTTGGTCATTAAAGCTGCATTGCAACCCATGCTCACAATATCCTGGTTATCGTTATTATTGGGTATGCTGTGTACATACATGGGGAATGACATGGTTTGATTTTCAGCCACGGTTGATGTTGCGGTGAACTGCATACCCTGCATGCCGAAATTAAATCCTAGAACACCGAGGTTCACAAACGGCGGGAATTTTTGATTGAGCTTTTCGTTCAGCAAATAATTCAATTGTCTTTCACTAAGCATAGACAATTTGGTGATGGCGATCTTTAATTTATCCATTTCCAGTGAAACATAATCGCCATGGAAATTACCGCCATGAAAGATATTCTCATTCTCATGATCGATCACGGGGTTATCATTCACTGAGTTCAATTCATCCACCACTACTTTTTCAGCATGGCAGATGGTATCGTAAATGGGACCCAATATCTGTGTAACACAACGTAAGGAATAATATTCCTGTACTTTATCCTGGAATACTTCCTGGTCAAGCTTTTCGGGGTTATACAAATGCTCGGAGCGGCTGCGGATCATTTTACTGTCCTTTAAAATATCCCTCATCTGGGCAGCAATTTTATTTTGACCCTTGTGGTGCTTAACTACATTCAGTTCATAGGAATAATGATCGTCAAATGCTTCCACTACTTCATTGATCATGGCCGATAACATAACAGACCATTCCAATAATTTTTGTGCCTGTATGATGTTCACCATACCAATGCCCGTCATGGCCGAAGTGCCGTTTAAAATGGCAAGGCCTTCTCTTATATGAATAGTAAGTGGTTTGATCTTCAGTCTTGCAAACACATCGGCCGTAGGTTGCACTGCTCCTTCGTAAATAACTTCGCCTTCCCCAATTAAAACCAGGGCAAGGTGAGCCAGTTGAACCAGGTCGCCGCTGGCACCCACACCACCATGTTCAAAAATACAGGGCGAAACATTTTTATTGATGAGTTCCTTAAGCAGTTCAACTATTTCGGGATTAACACCGGAGTAGGCCTGCATTAAACTGTTGAGGCGGGCTATCATTACAGCCTTAACCAATATAGGGCTCATTAAATTGCCGCCTCCTGAACTGTGGCTCCTGATGAGGTTATACTGCAACTGTAACAGATTCTTTTCATTAACCTTATATTGGGCCATGGGCCCAAACCCGGTATTGATACCGTAAATCAGTTTATTAGAGGAGAATTTTTGTAAAAAACGAAAATTTACGTCCACTTTTTCAACAGTCAGCGTGTCTAAAGAAACCATCTTATCCTTATATAAGATATCAGAGAAATTATCTAAGGAAAGAGCCCTATCTCCTACATGTACCATGATCCGAATTTTATCTACAATTTATTATACGGGTAACCGGGGTAAAAATAGAATAAAGTATTCAAATTTTGATTTTTTGCCCGCCGATTATGAAGATATTAGCAATAGCATATAGAATAATTGCGGTTATTGGGTATTTTATATTGTGGTTTATTTTATATTTTTAACCCCTAAAATAAAACCTCACTCATATGAAAAAAATGACACGTGTACTTGCCTTTTTAGCCATTTCGTTGTTGGCTTTACAGGTTGATGCTCAAAAAGTAAAGACGATCAGCGGGAATGACGATGTATTGAAACCTGAATCAAGTATTAATATTGAGTTTGTTTATGACGGCTTGAGTGTGGGCAATTATAGCAATGAAGCAGATTATGTGAAAGCCAAAACGGAGGAGTATAATAAAAAAGAGCCTGGAAAGGGAGACACCTGGGCAGCCAGCTGGGCAAAGGACAAGGCTGCAAGGTTTGAGCCTAAGTTCATTGAACTGTTTAAGATCAACAGTGGCATGTCGGTAGTGAATGATGCTAAATACACATTAATATTTAAAACAATTTCTATTGAACCCGGTTTTAATATTGCCATAAAACGTAAAAATGCCGAGATCGATGGGGAAGTATGGATCGTTGAAACTGCTAACCGTTCAAACAAGGTTGCTGTATTTACGATTAGTAATGTACCGGGTGGCACCCCTTTCGGTTATGATTTTGATACCGGGTTACGTATTTCTGAAGCCTATGCCAACGCAGGCAAAAAATTAGCTAAATCTCTTAAGTAGACTTTCTAAAGTAATATCTTTGCAAAGGCTTCCAGTTTGGAAGCCTTTTATATTTTAAACTAAACAATGAAAACAATGAAAGCCTCTTTAATTATTGCCCTCATTTTATCATTCAGCTTCAGTGGCTTTGCCCAGGTGGTTGATATAAACAAAGGCGATCTTTCTATTTTAAATGGAGAAACAACCATTAATATTGAATTTACTTACGAAAAAATGGCTGTTGGCGATTTTAGTAGCGAAGCTGCTTTTATAAAAAAGAAAACAGAGGAATTAAATGCCAAAGAGCCCGGCAGCGGAGATACCTGGGCCATTAAATGGGAAGAAGATAAAAAGCTAAAATTTGCTCCTAAATTTATTTTAGGATTTACCAACCTCAGTAAAATGACTGTAAGTGCAGAAGCAAAATATACCCTGATATTTAATACAAGATCTCTTGAACCGGGTTATAGTATAGGTGTTTCAAAACGCAATGCAGGCATTGATGGAACAGTGACCATTGTTGAAACTGCGAAAAGAGATAAAAAGCTTATCGTACTTTCTGTTGAAAGGCCCGGTGAAAATATGTTTCGGGGAGCAGCATTTGATGCAGGTTCCAGGATCGCCGATGCCTATTATTTGTCGGGACAGAAGATCGGGAAATTCATCCTTAAGAACAGTAAATAATTTGTAATCCATTATAATAAAATAACCTTAAACCACTTTCTAATGAAAATTTTTCTCCTGGCTGTAGCCAGTTTTTTAACTACAATAACTTTTGCTCAAAGCAAAAAATTCACTTTTAAACTGGGCACTGAATATGAACTGCCCCGTAAAGCAGAAGACCTGTCGTTCTTTGGAAATGATAAAGACGGGATCATCAACATGGGTTTAAAAAAAGAGGAACTGACCATTTTAAGATTTGACCCAAAAACCCTGGCACAGAGCACGGAAAAAACAATTCAACTTCCGGAGATGACCAAGAATTTCAACAGCGAAAGCGTTGTTGATTTTAATGGAAAATATTACTGGATCCACAGTGATTGGGATAAATCAGCAGAAATAGAATCCTTATACTATGATAAGATCGATGTGGTTTCGGGTAAGATCACACAGTCGAATAAAAAACTTTTTGATGCAAGCAGGATAACCGGTAGCACCGCTGTTATGACCGGTTTATACCGGTATAAAATGGCCGGCAAGTACGATTTTAATTTTGATGCCGACAATACAAAACTGCTGATCAGCTACAGGCTGGCACCGGAAGAAAAGAATGATAAGAAGAATTACGACAAGATCGGTTTTTATGTGTACGATGAGAATATGAACAAGCTGTGGAATAATGAATTTACCATGCCATACACCGAACAGATCATGGACAATATTGATTTTTCTGTTGATTCAAAAGGCAACGCCTATATGCTTGCCAAAGTGTATGATTCGGAAAAAAGAAAAGAGGTAGATAAAGAAACAGGGGCAGCCGGTTATCATTATGAGGTGCTGAAATTTACAAAGGAAAATAAAAAGGTCGTTAACACAACCATCACTATCGGCGACTATTTTATTAAGGCAGCATCACTCATCGAGAATACAGAACACGATATGGTGATCGCCTGCACGTACAGCAAAAAGGCAAAAACCAACGGAACTGATGGTGTTTTCCTGGCACTGATGGACCAGGCTGGCAAGATCAACAAATATAAAAATGGTTATTATGAATTTCCTTTGGCAGAACTTGAAAAATTTGAATCGGCAAGGTCTAAAAGAAAAATGGAAAGAAAAAAGGATTATGAAGCCCCTAATTTAAGTGTTCGTAATATTGTTGTGGAAGCCGATGGCAGTTTGTTCATAGCGCTTGAAGAATATTATGTTGTGGCAACTACCACGTATGATTCCAGGGGAAGTTCTCATACCACCTATACTTATTATTACGAGGATATACTTGGAGCCAAGATCAGCAAGACCGGCAATTTTGAATGGTTAAGAAAAGTACCCAAAAAACAAAAAGGCACCAATGGAAGAGGAACCATGAGTTATAAACTGGTGAGCGATGCATCAGGTTATTACTTCCTGTTCTTAGATAACAAAAAGAACCTGGAGCTTGAGGAAGATGAAGTGCCAAAATATCACATGGATGGTTTTGGTGGACAGGTTGTTGTTGGTAAAATTGATAATGCAGGTAATATTTCCAGGGAGATCGTTTTTGATACCAGGGAAGAAGAGGTTAAGTTGTTCCCTTCGCAGTTCCAACGGATAAATGGTAACCAGTTCATTGGCAGGGCAAAGATGAAACGTGGCGATTTTCAACCATTGCTGATCACGGTGAATTAATTTTTTATTAAAGGCTTTATAAGAAAAGATCCCGTTAATGGGATCTTTTCTTATTTTATTCAACTTAATATATCCCTGAAGGCTTCAATATTTCCTGAAAGTCTTTTTAAATAACATAGTCGGAAATGTAGTTTTATTAAAAAAAATGCAGCAACTTTAGTTTTCTCCTCACCCCAATTTTTTACCATTTATGAAAAATATTTTCTCACTAAGTATAATGCTGTTGCTGTATTCATTAACATTTGCTCAATTTAAACAAATTGCTGCCAGTAACGAATTCAATGAACCTCGTGGTTCATCCGCTTTGCTTTTGATTAAAAATGGCAATCTCGTTTTAGCAGAAATTGGTCCCAGGGACAGCATACGCATCCGCATTTACAATAAAGCATACCAGGAAATTGCTGCTACTTCTTATGCAATGCTCAATGCTAAGAGAACATCTCTTTCGCTAAACAAAGCGCTTGAAATAAATGGTGAGGTAGTTCTTTTTGTAAATGCAACCGAGGAAAAAACAAGGATCTTATATCGGGTAATTATTGATCCGAATTCGGGACAGGTAAAAAACGAAAAATATCTTCTTGAATTAAAGCCTGAAGCCAGGAATGAATCAGGCGCTGTGTGGCGGGGCAATTTTAGCATAAGTAAAGCGGCTGATAGTGATGACTATGCCATTGCATACTGTAATAATTACCAGTCGGAAAAGGTTAAAACGATTAAGGTCAT
>JBDSGK010000020.1:0-5450 GCA_039919015.1 Ferruginibacter sp. | reverse complement strand
TCGTCACTATTTCCATTATTGTTAAGTATAAAACCCTGTATCATAGGATAGTTATCCCGGTATATGGCTTCAATAACCGTTCCGTCATTTGAAGCCAGCCCTTCCAATAATAGCTTTTCCTGTTCTAAATTGCTCACTAACTGAATATTAATACATGTAAATATGAATAGTAACCCAAAAAAAACGCTAAAATAAACTTTTTAAAAAACTTGGGTTACCTTTTATCGATCCGGGTATAAATATCAAATTATAATTTTTAAAATTAAACAAAACACAAAATGAAAAAAGTAATCTTAGCTTTAGCGATCGTTTCTGTAACTTTTGCTGCTTGTAACGACGGTAAAACAGAAGAAACAACAACTACCAGCGATACTACTACTGTAGTAACTCCTGCTGTTGCTGATACAGCTATCGTTGTAACTGACAGTACTATCAAAGTTACTACTGATACAATCAAGAAGTAATTCAATACCGGCTGATTGCCTGTTCTGGTGCCGGTCAAAGATCTTAAAATGACAAGCAATCGAATCGCCTCGCTTATTTATAAGTGAGGCATTTTTTTTGTTTAATTAGCTAGTTTCCCTATTTTTGAGTTGCAAATGACAAACAAAAGCACAAATACCTGGTTTTATTATGGCTATTATTATATCAATAGACCGGGAGCCTTTGTTATAAACTGAAACAAAACAGATTAACATAAAAAGTCCCCCGACAAAATCGGGGGATTTTTAATTTTTATTATGACAGTAACTATAATTGGTACCGGACTTATTGGCTGCTCACTTGCAAACCGTTTAAAAGAAACAGGCTTTGCTGAGAAAATAATTGGAGTGGATACCAGTATAAAAAATATTGCTACGGCACTTCAGTTGGGCTGGATAGATGAGACCATGCCGTTGAATGAAGCGGTAAAACAGAGCGAATTGATCATTATTGCCATCCCGGTTGATGCAACCTTGCAAATATTGCCTGAGGTATTGAGTAAGCTGGATAAACAGGTCTTAATGGATGTAGGTTCTACCAAAGGAATAATATGCAACTCTATAACCGCTAATACAAACCGTGGAAGATTTGTGGCTACGCATCCCATGTGGGGAACAGAAAAAGACGGACCTGAATCTGTTGTAAAAGATGCCTTTAAAGGCAGGGTAGCGGTGATCTGTGAAAAAGAAAGGTCAGATACCGATGCTTTATTAATGGCAGAAACAGTTTATACTAAAATAGGAATGCAACTGGTTTATATGGACGCTGATGTGCATGATATACATGCAGCGTACGTAAGTCATATTTCACATATTGCGTCGTATGCTTTATCATTGACTGTTCTGGAAAAGGAAAAAGAAGAAGACACTATTTTTGAGCTCGCCAGCGGTGGTTTTGAAAGCACGGTGCGTTTGGCAAAAAGTAATTCAGCCATGTGGGCGCCCATCTTTATGCAGAATAAAGAAAATGTACTGGATGTTTTAAATGAACACATTTCGCAATTAAGAAAATTTAAAGCCAGCATTGAAAAAGAGAATATCGAATACCTGGTAGAACTGATCGAAAATGCAAACAAGATCAAAAGAATTCTAAAATAAATCCCCCGAAGGGGACTTAGCGAGACTTAAAAAAAGCAAGGATGATTTTTAGAGAAGCGGAAATAACAGACATTGCGCAGATCCAGTTTGTACGACATGCGGTTAAAGAGAACAGGCTGTCAGATCCTGCATTGGTGCCTGACAAAGATGTTGAAGAATACATGACCAACAAAGGCAAGGGCTGGGTTTGCGAAATTGAGGGTAGAATTGCAGGATTTGCCATTGTTGACCTGGTAGAGAATAATGTATGGGCGCTTTTTATTGACCCCGTGTTTGAAGCCATGGGTATTGGTAAAAAACTGCACCAGATGATGATGGACTGGTATTTTATTCATACCAAAGAAAAGATCTGGTTAGGAACCGACCCGGCTACCCGGGCTGCAAATTTCTACCGTATGCAGGGCTGGAAAGAAGTCGGTCTACATGGAAAAGGAGAAATAAAATTTGAAATGAGTTTTGAAACCTGGTCTGACGCCCACGTCTGACCAGGTTTCAAACGCATAGATAAAAGTTCAATAATGAAAATTACGTACAAGTGAGCCCCGCCACGGCGGGCACGATGTTAAATAGAATTACAAAAGCTGGCAACATAAAACTAATTTTACAATGCAAACAGAAGTACATACTATGAAAGAATTAATGCAGGAAAAATGGAATAAACGTCCGCTCATCATCAGTGGACCCTGCAGTGCTGAGACCGAAGAGCAGATGGTGGAAACAGCTACCCGTCTTGCCAAAACAGGTAAGGTAGACCTGTTGCGTGCCGGTATCTGGAAGCCCCGTACCAAACCCGGTATGTTTGAAGGCAACGGCATTGTTGCATTACCCTGGCTGGCAAAGGCAAAAAAAATAACCGGCATTCCTACAACAGTAGAAGTGGCTACAGCAAAGCATGTAGAAGATGCATTGAAATTTGATGTTGATATGCTTTGGATCGGTGCAAGAACAACAGTTAACCCTTTCAGTGTTCAGGAAGTGGCAGATGCTTTGCGTGGTGTTGATGTTCCGGTACTGATCAAAAATCCCATCAATCCTGATCTTGAATTGTGGAGCGGCGGTATAGAACGGCTGCAAAAAGTTGGTGTTAAGCAGGTGGGAATGATCCACAGGGGATTTTCTTCTTATGGCAATACCGAATTCCGTAATGCCCCTATGTGGCATTTACCAATTGAGATGAAACGCCGTTACCCGGGTATTCCGTTAATTTGCGATCCATCGCATATTTGCGGGAACCGAAGCCTCTTACAATCTGTTGCACAAAAAAGTATTGACCTTGATTTTGATGGTTTGATGCTGGAGAGCCATATTGATCCGGATAATGCCTGGAGCGATGCCAAGCAACAGGTAACACCCGAAAGGTTATTGGAATTGCTGAATGACCTGGTTTGGCGTCATGAAAGCACTACAGAACAGGAATTTATTACTGCCCTTACCACTTTACGTGAACAAATAAACCAGGTAGATGATGAGTTGATGACCTTGCTGGGACAGCGCATGAAACTTTCTGATAAGATCGGGCAGTACAAGAAAGATAATGACATCACCATTTTACAAACCAATCGCTGGAACGAGATACTGGAAAGGGCTTTTCAAAAAGGAGAGGTGCTGGGTTTGACCAAAGAATTTATCACCAGGTATTTTGATGCAGTACACCTGGAAAGTATCCATCATCAGAATAAGATCATGAATTCCTGATCTGAATTTTATATCCGGCAATAAGTAGTATGCATAGATCCGAACATAGATTTTCTACAAAAACGGTAGCCTGTTATTTTGATGCAGATTTTGCTGCATTGGTCCCGATAGCTATCGGGATGGTAAATGATGCAAATATTATCATCATCACTGATGAGCATGTGTTTGAACATCATGCAGATAAAATGGCCGGCTTTCCGGTGGTAAAATTTGCAGCTGGCGAAGAACACAAGAACCAGGCAACTGTTGATCACATCATCCGGGAATTGATAAACCTTGGAGCCCATAAAAGTACTTTTTTAATTGGCGTAGGCGGAGGTGTGGTAACGGATATTACAGGGTATGTGGCTGCTGTGTACATGCGGGGAATAAAGTTTGGGCTTGTACCTACATCTGTTTTAGCCATGGTAGATGCAGCCATTGGCGGTAAGAACGGGATCGACGTAGGCGTTTATAAAAATATGGTGGGTACCATCGTTCAGCCTGAATTTATTTTTTACGATTATAGCTTTTTGCAAACACTCCCGGTTAAAGAATGGGTAAATGGGTTTGCCGAGATCATAAAACATGCCTGTATCAAAGACGCTCTCTTGTTTGCTGTGCTGGAAAAATATTCTTTGCATGAATATCAAACCGATAAAACCCTGATAGCAGATCTCATTGAAAAAAATGTGGAGATAAAAACTCAGATCGTTACCCATGATGAATTTGAAACAGGCGAAAGAAAACTTTTGAATTTCGGACACACGGTTGGCCATGCCATTGAAAATTTACATGGCATACCACACGGACATGCGGTTAGTATTGGTATGGTAGCAGCCTGTAATTTATCTGAACAGATCAATGACCTTAATTTTAACGAAGCAGCCAGGATCGTAAAGCTGCTGTCTCAATATCATTTGCCGGTTGATGTGGAGACCGACCATGGAAAAATTTTTGAGGTTTTAAAAATGGATAAGAAACGCAAAGACGACGGTATAAATTTCATACTGTTAAAAAGCATAGGGAGTGCCGAAATAAAATTCATCGGTTTAACGGACCTTGAAAAACATTTTAAAGAGATCGTATAGTGATTGCAACCATTCAGCCTTCAGTTATTTCAGGAAACATTGTCGCACCTGCTTCTAAAAGCAGCATGCAAAGGGCCTGTGCACTTGCTTTGCTGGCTGAAGGAGAAACTACTCTCCTCAATCCGGGTAAAAGTAATGATGACCTGGCCGCACTTGATATCATCAAAGAATTAGGAGCAATAATTACTGAAAATTCAAATGGCAGTTTATTAGTGAAGCGTATTAAATTTAAAGACTCCCAAAAATCCCTCTTTCCGCAGGATGCTGCCCAGGGGGGTGGAGGGGCTCTTAATTGTGGTGAAAGTGGCTTAGGAATCCGGATGTTTGCACCCATTGCAGCATTGTCCTCAAAAGAAATTACCATTAATGGGTCCGGAAGTTTATTAACCCGTCCCATGCACTTCTTCGATGAGATATTTCCCCAATTGGGTATTTCAATTCAATCCAATAAAGGCTACCTGCCTGTAAAAATAAAAGGCCCGTTGCAACCCGCAGATATTACCATTGACGGATCATTAAGCTCACAGTTCTTAACCGGCCTTTTATTTGCATTTGGTAAAGCTGCTGTTAAGCCGGTTACGATCACGGTTAAAAATTTAAAAAGCAAGCCATACATTGACCTCACACTGCAGATGATGAAGCTGTTTGGGTATGAGGTGACGAATAATAATTATGAAAATTTCGGTATTAAACCATCCCTCGACGGAGTTTATCCCGATAATTTCGGGACTCAGGACTTACATAAAAATCCATCAACTTCGCCCAGAACCTACATCGTTGAAGGAGACTGGAGTGGTGCTGCATGCTTGCTGGTAGCAGGAGCCATTGGCGGTGGAATAACTGTAAAAGGATTGGATGTGTATTCAACACAGGCGGATAAAACAATTTTAAAAGCATTGATAGATTGCGGTACAAATATTTCAATTGAATCAGAACAAATAACGATCAATGCGGCTTTGGGAGGTAGCGGCAAGCCTTTTCATTTTGATGCAACAGATTGCCCGGATCTTTTTCCACCTTTGGTTGCATTGGCAGCTTATTGCAATGGAATATCCGTAATTGAAGGCGTAAGCCGCTTATCGCATAAAGAAAGTAACCGTGCTTT
>JBDSGK010000019.1:0-4991 GCA_039919015.1 Ferruginibacter sp. | reverse complement strand
ATACAAAAACGAATATTGAAAAACAACTCACTGATTAAATGATAAAACTTAAACCATATTCTGCATCAATGCTTGCATTTGGAGGATTATTACTTGTTGTAATGGGAATTTATTTCATTTTTATGCGCCCACCTTTATTGCCGGAAGATTTGCGCTACATGAAAACAACTTTACCAGTCATACATGATGCTGTCCCGGGGTTATCTGCCTGGCTTCAAAATTTATTTTGGGTAATGGGGGGTTACATATTTACAACTGGATTGTTGACCATTTTTATTGCTTTCACATTGTTTCGCAACCGTTTACAAGGCGCTTTTAGTATGGTAGCCCTGGCAGGAATCAGCTCAATAGGATTGATGACGGTTGTGAACTTTATAATCGGCTCAGATTTTAAGTGGCTCTTATTAGTTTTTATGTTGCCCTGGGTAATTGCACTAATACTTTACCGGTTTCATAAATAACAATTTTTAATTATGAAATAGAACTGGGCCTGAAATGAATAAAGATTGCTGCAAATAATGAAGCGAAAACCCCATAATTGTGTAAATTCTTTCCATGATTATGTAACTGTTAAAATGCATACAGTTCTACCTTTATGTTTGACAAAATTGAAAAATTTCCATTTATTAGCTTATTTTTATAAGGAAAAATGAAAAGTAATATATCTATACAGTTAAAAGCAGCTTTCCTACTGGTAGTATTCGCATTGAATACTGTGGTTGGATTTGCCTGTGCTGTTGGTGTGGATATGTCCTTTAATACTTCTCATCATGAGGATGAAGAAACAGCAATTGCTGTACATGTTCACGCTGGTGGAAAAAAACATCATCACGAAGAAGCAGAACACAAGCAAACTGACAATAATAAAAAAGATCATTGCTGCAATGACAAAGTTTTACAATTATTACAAACAGCTAAAGCCATTCCGCAATCTGCTAAACTAATAAGTCCTGTATTTTCTACGGCCTTTGTACCTGTTTATTACACTATTAATATTTCTTATCCTTCACGGGTTAGTACTTTTAAAAAATACTATGTTCGTGGACATCATCCCCCTATTCCCGATATCCGCATAGCAATCCAGAGTTTCCAGATATGATTTAATGTAATGTTTGTTACATAAGGCATTCTTGTGCCCGTAATTATTTGCACTACATTAAATCAAATTAAAATGAAATCGAAGATTCAAGAACTCAAAAACACTATAAGTATTAGTGTGCGTACAAAAATACTTTTTACCGTAGCATTAATAGCATCAGTATTTATGCAACAGGCTTTTGCACAAGACAGTACAAAAACCTCAACCTTACTCACTTCGTATTACGCATTAAAAGATGCACTGGTTAGCAGTAATCCTAATGCTGCGTCCGCCAGTGCAGCAGCATTTGTAAAAGCAGCAAATGCCTTAGACAAAGAAATGGTAACAACTGAAAGCCGTAATGCTTTGGTAAGCGATGCCACTGTTATTTCTCAAACCAAAGACCTTAAATTACAAAGGGAAAAATTTGCAACTTTATCTGCCAGCTTGTTTGAATTAGCTAAAACAGTAAAGCTAACAAACGAACCGGTTTACCAGCAATATTGTCCCATGAAAAAAGCATCCTGGTTAAGCAATAACAAGGCTATAAAAAATCCGTATTATGGTAGCGCTATGCTTACCTGTGGCAGTGTAAAAGCAACTTTATGATTTATTCACCGGCCTGCAGTCTTTCATTTAATGGAGGCTGATGGCAATAAAAAAGATAAAAATGACTACAAGTAAAAATTTATTCTTTGGCTTAACAATAGCAGCCACAACTTTAGCAGCCTGCAATAGCGGAAACGACAAAACAACAGGTACAAAAACAAATGATATGCAAGGTGATACATCTATGACCAGGCATGCGCAACCAGCAGATTCATCAACTTTACAAAGCACCCCAATAACTGCTACATTTTCTGCCGGAGAAATAATCGCAGGCTACCTGCAAATCAAAAATGCCCTGGCGAATGATAATAGCAAAGCTGCTGCTGCCGCCGCCAGCTCAATAATAGCAGTATTGGCAAAAGTAGATATGAAATCAATTTCGGAACAACAGATGAAAAGCTATATGGATGTGGCAGGTGATTTAAAGGAACACGCAGAGCATATCGGGGCAAATGCAGGTAAGATCGAACACCAAAGAGAGCATTTTATAATGCTTAGCAAAGACATGACAGATATCATAAAAAGCTTTGGAAATGGCGGACAAACCCTATACAAAGATTTTTGCCCGATGGCAAATGATGGTAAAGGGGCCATTTGGCTTAGCGAAGTAAAGGAAATAAAAAATCCTTACCTAGGTGCCAAAATGCCTACCTGTGGTTCAGTAAAGGAAACACTCAAATAAAATAATGAGGCTGGTTAAGAAAATACTATTGGCTTTGCTTACTATTTTTATTGTAATTCAGTTTATACAACCTGTCCGCAATAAAAGCGGGCAGGTATTGGCAACAGATTTTACAAAGCTGTATGGAGTACCTGGAAATGTGCAGGTCATCCTGCAAAATGCCTGTTACGATTGTCATAGTAATAATACCATATACCCCTGGTATTCCAACATTCAACCAATGGCATGGGTGATGGCAAGGCATATAAAGAATGGTAAAGAAACATTGAATTTCAGTGATTTTGGCAGCTATACAAGCCGCAGGCAGATCAGTAAATTAAAGGGCATAGCAAACCAGGTTAAAGAAGATGAAATGCCTATAGCTTCTTACAAACTGATGCATAAAAAAGCAAAGCTTTCTAAAGAGCACAAATATTTGATAATGGATTGGATAAACAAAACAGCAGATAGCCTTTCAACAGAAAATTAAAAGCCATGCTTAATATAAAACATATATTAATAAGCATTTTCAAAGCGATCTTTATTCGTAAAAAAGATTGTTGTAAATAAAACTATTATGGAGCATCAGCATGAAGCAAATAAAGAAACCCATGCAGGGCATGATATGAGCAATATGCAGCATGGAGCAAACCCGGGCATGGGCATGTCAGGCCATAATCACCATGCCATGATGATCGCAGATTTTAAAAAACGATTTTATGTAGTGTTGATCCTTACTATTCCAATAATGCTGTTATCAGAAATGATTCAGCATTGGCTAAATATTCATATCAGTTTTCCCGGTGCAAAGTATGTATTGCTTGCACTATCTTCTGTTGTTTTCTTTCATGGCGGCTGGCCTTTTCTAAAAGGACTGGTTGATGAAGTAAGATCAAAAAATCCCGGTATGATGTTTTTGATCGGCTTTGCTATAACGGTAGCATACATATATAGTGTAGCAATAGTTTTTGGTTTGCAGGGGATGGACTTTTTTTGGGAGCTGTCAACTTTAATACTCATTATGCTTTTGGGGCATTGGATAGAAATGAGATCCATTGCGGGTGCTTCCAGGGAGTTGGAATTATTGGTACAATTGATGCCATCAGACGCACATATGGTAATGCCGGATATGGTGCATGATGTAAAGACTGATACCCTGAAAGCCAATGATATTATTTTAGTAAAGCCCGGAGAAAAGGTTGCTGCCGATGGAATTATATTAGAAGGCGAAAGTTACCTGAATGAAAGTATGTTAACAGGTGAAAGCAAACCTGTACAAAAAGTAAAAGGCGATAAGGTAATTGCAGGGGCAATAAACGGTAATGGCTCAATTAAAGTTACTGTATCGCATGCCTCCAAAGATTCTTATCTCTTTCAGGTGATCAGGTTGGTTGATGATGCCCAAAGATCAAAATCAAAAACCCAGTTGCTGGCTGATACCGCAGCAAAATGGTTAACCGTAATAGCCATTGTTGCAGGTATTGGTACATTTGTATATTGGTATTTAACAGGACAATCATTGGCTTTTTCTATGGAAAGAATGGTGACTGTAATTGTAATTTGCTGCCCACATGCTTTAGGGCTGGCCGTGCCCCTGGTAGTAGCAAAATCAACGGCCTTATCTGCGAAGAATGGTTTATTGATCAGGAACAGGACAGCTTTTGAAAATGCAAGAAAAATAACCACTATCGTTTTTGATAAAACCGGAACACTTACTGTTGGGAAATTTGAAGTGTCAAAAATTGTATCGCTGCAAAACGGTGTTACTGAAAATGAGATCATCCGGTTGGCATCTGCATTGGAACAAAGATCAGAACATCCGATAGCAACAGGCATCCTGCAAAAAGTAAAAGACTTATCTATCCCTATTCCGGCAACAGAAAATTTTAATGCCATCACCGGTAAAGGTGTTGAAGCCACAGTTGAAGGAAAAAATATATTAGTGGTAAGCCCGGGTTATTTAAAAGAAAAAAATATTACTGTTCCCGGCAGTTTCACGGCGAATGATACGGAAACAGTTGTATTTGTTATTATTAATAATGAACTGGCAGGATATATAGCACTCTCAGATGAGATACGGCCTGAATCGGCAGAAGCCATTAAAACTTTAAAGCAAAATAATATCAAATCAATATTATTGACCGGTGATAATAATAAAGTTGCAGCAAGTGTAAGCAAAACGTTAGGCATGGATAGTTTTTTTGCCGAAGTATTACCACATCAAAAATTAGAAAAAATAAAAGAGTTGCAGCGCAAAGGTGAATTTGTTGCTATGACAGGCGATGGTGTAAATGATGCGCCTGCATTGGCCATTGCAGATGTGGGTATTGCTGTTGGAAGTGGCAGTGATATTGCTGCAGAAACCGCAGGTATTGTTTTGGTAAACAGTAATCCAAAAGATATCGTTAGTTTGATCTTATTTGGAAAAGCTACTTACCGCAAGATGATCCAGAATTTAATTTGGGCCACAGGGTATAATGTAATTGCATTGCCATTGGCAGCCGGGGTTCTATACCGGCAGGGAATTTTACTGAGCCCGGCTGCAGGAGCTGTTTTAATGACAATAAGCACAATTGTTGTAGCCATAAATGCCAGTATGTTAAAAGTCAAAAATTAAAAATCAGAAAGATGAAAAAAATATTA
>JBDSGK010000018.1:0-8455 GCA_039919015.1 Ferruginibacter sp. | reverse complement strand
TATCTGTTGAAGATTTATTGCAGGAAATAACAAAGAGTGCAGTAATGGCGATAAGCAGTTGTTTCATTTTGATTAATTTTGAGTTCAGACGTCTTTTTGCGGCTTTGGTTTAAAACGTTGAAAAAATAATAAGCGCTTTTTGTATCCTGTTTAAAGATTCTTCTTTACCTATTGCTTCTGCAATAACAAAAACACCAGGTCCCATCTTTGTGCCAACCAGCATCACCCTCAATATCATTTGCAATTCACCGGGTTTAATGTTTTTTTCTGTTGTCAGTGCTTTAAATTCAGCTTCAATGGCTTCAATTTCCCACTCGGTAAGGTTATTGTACCTGGTGACCATTTCTGTAAAAAAATTCAGCTTGCCAGCATCCCATTTGGGTTTAACAGCTGCTTCATCATAAGCAACAGGTGTTTTGAAAAAGAAGATGGA
This sequence comes from Ferruginibacter sp., assembly GCA_039919015.1. GTDB lineage: Bacteria > Bacteroidota > Bacteroidia > Chitinophagales > Chitinophagaceae > Ferruginibacter. Next base: position 8,022 of record JBDSGK010000018.1, on the reverse strand, counting down.
CTGATCGTAAAAATCGGGAAGCAGGACACATCGCTCTTTTACAAGGTTGAGTACTTTGGTAAAATATTCATCATCGCTTATTGTAACGCTTTTTGCTTCAAATATTTCTTTAACACCTGGTTGGTAGTTGGTAACCGGTAATTTCTTTATCCATTCCTGGTTGAACCATTTTGCTTTTTCAAAATCAAATTTGGCGCCGGCTTTATGTACCCTTTCAATAGAAAATCTTTCAATCAACTCATCCATCGAAAATATTTCCTGCTCTGTGCCATCATTCCATCCTAAAACTGCCAACAGGTTAATAAATGCTTCGGGCAAAAATCCTTTTTCTTTAAATCCTTCGGTAAGTTCATTTGTTTTTGGATCGGTCCAGTTCATGGCAAACACCGGGAACCCATATTTAGCGCCATCACGTTTACTCAGTTTTCCACTGGGCCCAAGTATGAGGGGAAGATGTGCCCATTTAGGCATTTTATCCAACCCAAAAAGATATTTCCACAGCAACACATGCACGGGGGCGCTACTCAGCCATTCCTCACCACGAAAGGCATGGGTTATCTGCATTAAATAGTCATCTACCACAACTGCCAGGTGATAAGTAGGCATGCCATCTGCTTTCAATAAAACCTTATCATCTACAAGCGATGAGTTAAAACTTACTTCATGATGGATCATATCAGTAAAGCTGATCGTTTCATCTTCGGGCATTTTAATGCGCACTACATGGCGGGTATTTTCATCCAGTAGTTTTTTTACTTCAACAGCAGGTAAGGTCAGCGAATTTTTCATCTGCATCCTTGTACGGATGTCGTATTGAACGGAAGGGTTCTCTGCAGTTTTAAGATCATTCCTCATTTTTTCAAGTTCCCCAGGTGTATCAAAAGCATAATACGCAAATCCATCTTTAACCAGTTGTTCAGCATATTGGCGATAACTTTCTTTTCGTTCACTTTGCCGGTAAGGACCATATGAGCCTCCATGAAGTGGGCTTTCGTCAGGTTCAATACCACACCATTTCAGGCATTCAAAAATATATTCCTCGGCACCGGCTACAAAACGGGTTTGGTCAGTATCTTCAATACGAACAATAAAATCTCCGCCATGTTTTTTTGCGAACAGGTAATTAAATAAAACGGTACGTACACCGCCTAAATGTAAACCACCGGTTGGGCTTGGTGCAAAACGAACTCTTACTTTACTCATAGTTTGCAAAGATAAGTTGAGATAAGTCTTTAAAGAGTAATGCTATAAAAAAACCGTCACACCCAGGGCGCGACGGTTGCTATAATAGAAAAACCAAAATTAGCGAAGTATAATAACTCTTGATGGCCTGCCATCAATAGAGAGTGTTGCCAGGTTATCGCAGGTGCCATCACCAAAGTCAATAAGCGCATAGTGGTTTGGCCCCTGAACTTTTAATTTGCCTTTATCAATATTTGCACAGGCATTTTGCTTTCGCAAGGCTTCCAGTACAGTAATTACCCGGGTTGCCCCTGTAGAATTTGTAACGGTATGGTCACCCGTTATTGAAAAAATATCATCAGTAATAGTAGCTGTAGCTACACCGGCAATTTGAGTAATGTATCTCATGCCGCTGTGTAACCAATATCTTGCGTCGGGAGCTGTGATTTTTCCGTTCTCAGTCCTCCTGTTCCAACTCCTGGTACCAGGGGTACTTGTATTGGTCCAGGTATAAGTTCCCTCTACTTTGTAAAAGTTTTTATAATAGTTATCGAAGGTCATAACGGCTATACTGCCCGACTTTCTCACTGAATCTGAAATAACAATATTGATCTTTCCACTGCGGATGTTTCCTCTGCTATCAGTACATGAGGTACCAAAATCGATCACAATCGTTTTTGGAAAACCTGATGCAGGAGTAACGGTAACTGTGGCACAGGAAATAAAGTTACTGGGGCCGGGATCGGGGCCAAAATTACCTGCCACATTTTTCTCTACAGCTACCTCCATGAACATGTCGTTGGCATCTTCGGCCAGGTTGTCGGCAATGGCCTGGTCGGTACTTAATTCAAAGGTGGTTTCAAATTCTTCTTTAGCGTCGGATTTTTTGCAGGAATTGAACCCAATGGCAAATAATACCATGGTAAAAAGAAATAACAGTTGTTTGATCTTCATGAGTTTGAGTTTTTGATTAGGTAAGACTAATTCTATATTAAATGGTTTAATCAGCTTAAAAATTTAATTTGCTTTATGTTTTACATTGCAAAAACGCCAAAATGGGTAAGAAAATTGTTTGGTAAAAGCATTTGGGAGATGCCTCAAACTAAAAAAGCCATTTACCTGACTTTTGACGATGGGCCACATCCGCAACTAACTTCATTTGTCCTGGATGAATTGAGCAAGTTTAATGCCAGTGCCACTTTCTTTTGTATTGGTAAAAATGTTGTGAGTAATCCGGGCGTATTTAACAGGATCATTAGGGAAGGACATGCCGTGGGCAACCATACTTATGATCACCTGGATGGCTGGAAAACAGGAAATGCCGATTACCTGGAAAATATCTTAGCCGCAAAAAAACACATTGACTCTGATCTGTTCAGGCCTCCATATGGAAGAATTACCTGGAAACAGCAAAGGGACCTGGTCCGTTTGGGGCAACACTTTAAACTCATCATGTGGAGTGTATTAAGCGGCGATTTTGATGTAACCATCTCGCCGGAGCAATGTTGTAAGAATGTCTTAGATAATACTAAAAGTGGCTCTGTGGTTGTGTTTCATGACAGTGAGAAAGCAGCTGCAAGGATACGTTATGCTTTACCTGTTGTATTGAAACATTTCTCAGAACAAGGATATATATTTGAAAAAATAGTTCTTAATGAGTGAAAACTTTTGTTACAAGGGTCATTAAAAAAAATTGGGCCGGGGTAGAAACCCTGGCCCGTTTTTAATCCGTACCCTATGAAAACTGCGTTAAAAGTACATTGTTGTTATTAAATTAGCAACAATTTTTTTAACAGTTTTTTAAAGGTATATAACGTGAGGTACTCCATTAATATAAATTATTGCCTCATTGTCACATCTGCCATCTCCATAATCCAGTAATGCAGCCCGTCCATCCCTGGTCAACCTTACAGTTCCCTGTACGATCCAGCGGCAGGCGAATTTTTTGATCAGGGGGTCAACAATCAGTGAGGACCAGGTATGGCCTCCCGAATTTGAGCCTGTTGCCTGGCCGGTTATTTTATAAATATCATCGAGTGGGAAATGAGGAGTGCCATTTCCGGCAATTTGCAGTACATTTTTTACACTGTTCCACATCCTCCACCTGTTGGTGTTTACGTTGGTGATCTTACCGTTAATTACAACAACTTTCCACCCCTGCATGTTTGAAGTACTTGTGTTTTCCGTGATATGCGTGCCTTCAATTTTAAAACTATCAACGTGGTAGCCCACGAAAGTAGTTGACACTTTGGCCCCTGGTATAACCATAGGATTGGTGTAGATAGATACGATCTTTCCTTTCCTGTATTTACCATCACGGCCAAGACAACCGGTACCAAAATCGATGGTTACTGTTTTGGGAAATACATGCGGAATGTTTGGAACAACGGTAATCGTAAAGCAAGGTGTTGTATTTGTGTTTGTTGTGCTTCCAAGCTCAAACAAACCCGATACATTGGCGGTTACACCCAGGTCTTCGCCAACCTGGCTGGTATTCATACTGGCAGTAATGTTAAACACATCGTCGAACTGTGCTTCAGATTCTGCATCCTGCGCTGTGGCTTCCTGTGTGGCAGCCAGTTCTACAGGATCGTTTTCAGTTTGGGTTAGCGGGGCAAGGCTTTCTTCTTTTTTACAACTTGAGAGTGTTAAGGCCCCGATAAGGCTGAATGCCAGGAGCCAGGTGGTGAGGTTTAATGTCTTTTTCATAAAAGTAATTTTTTAAAAAAATAAAGGTGAATAAAACGAACAGGGATATGACTGGTTAATAAAAGCATAGTTTAAAGAATCGTTAAATTATTTTTAAGCATTTTTGCAATTCAAACTGAAAGATGATCGTAGATACACATTGCCATTTATACCTGGATGACTTTAAAAGGGATATTCAGGAAGTGATCAAAAGAGCCGAAAAAGAAGGCGTACATAAATTTTATTTACCTGCTATTGACAGTAGTGAAATGGAAAATCTTTTTTTGCTTGAGGCTCATTATCCGGAAAAGTGCATTGCGATGATGGGATTACATCCCTGTTCCGTTAAAGAAAATTACCTGGAAGAACTTACCCTTGTAAAAGACTGGCTGGCTAAACGAAAATTTGCTGCAGTTGGTGAAATAGGCCTGGATTTTTATTGGGATAAAACCTTTACAGCGCAACAATATGAAGCTTTCAGCATGCAGATAGAATTGGCATTGCAATATAAACTGCCCATTGTAATTCATACCAGGAACGCCATGCAGGAAACGATTGAAGTGGTCAAAGAATTTGTACCACGGGGAGTAAGGGGCATCTTTCATTGCTTTGGAGGAACGGTAGAAAATGCAGAAGAAATAATTGGCGCAGGGTTTTATTTAGGAATAGGAGGGGTGCTTACCTATAAAAAATCCGGACTTGCAGAAGTACTTGAGAAGATCGATCTGAAGTATATGGTTTTGGAAACCGACTCACCTTATTTAACGCCGGTACCATTCAGGGGAAAACGGAATGAAAGCAGTTACTTAAAATATGTTATAGAAAAACTGGCATTAATAAAAAATGTTTCGGTTGATGAGGTAGCTTCAGTTACTACTGCAAATGCAGAAAAAATATTCGGCTTATAAGTATTGAAACTGTATTTTTGCCACCCATTAAAATGGAGACTTGTTCCCGCCTGGGGTGGGACTGAAGCAGTCCGGAATATTTTGGGGAGAATAGCCGTAAAGGATTAATAAGATTGAAATACAAAAATTGGAGACTTGTCCGAGTGGCTTAAGGAGCACGCTTGGAAAGCGTGTATAGGGGAAACTCTATCATGAGTTCGAATCTCATAGTCTCCGCTTTTCCCTCCATAGCTTTAGCGATGGAGGTTTTTTTATTCCAATACTTTTTCCATTTGTGTACTGCGTGAACCTTTTATTAAAAGATTGGTATGTTCAAAGTTTTGCTGTTGATACCATTCTTTAGCCTGTGTTGAATTGGCAAAATTCAAATAAGCATGATCTGCTTTATTAAAATCGCCTCCAACCAGTACCACATTTTTCCAGTTGTATTTATTAATAAGATCAATCAATTGCTGATGTTCGGGTAAACTATCTTTTCCCAACTCCATCATGCCGCCAAGTATAAGTACTTTATCTGTGCCATCCATCTGTACAAAATTTTCAATGGCAGCCTTCATGCTGCTGGGGTTTGCGTTATAAGCGTCCAGGATGATCTTATTGCTACCCTTTTCTATTAACTGTGAGCGGCTGTTTGATGGGATATAATTTTCTAAAGCGGATCTTATTTTGGCTGCAGGCACATTAAAAAAATTGCCGATTGCTACAGCCAGTAAAACATTGGGCAGGTTGTATTCCCCAACCATATTGGTCTTTATGGAATCCAGGTTAACGCCTGAGGTGATGGATACCTCTAATAAACCGGAACTGTTCTTAACAACACCGGTAATATCAGCCTGCGTTGTTCCATAGGTAATTTTGTTTGTAATTCCGGCACTCATCTTTTGTAAGTAATCGTAGTCCCACATTACAAAAGCAGTTCCTTTGTGCAGCCTTAAATAATCAAATAACTCACCTTTGCCTTTGCGGATGCCTTCTTCTCCGCCAAAGCCTTCTAAATGGGCCTTACCGCAGTTTGTAATAACACCATGGGTTGGCATGGTATACTTACAATATCCTTCAATTTCTTTTTGATGATTTGCACCCATTTCAATAATGGCGATCTCAACATCGGGTCTTACTTTTAGAATTGTTAAGGGTACCCCGATATGGTTATTCAGGTTTCCTTCGGTTGTATAGGTTGTATAGGCAGATGATAAGACCGCATGAATTAATTCTTTTGAAGTGGTTTTGCCATTGCTTCCGGTAACAGCAATAAAGGGTACCTGTTTTCCTGAAGGCGACAAAATGAATTCCCTGCGGTGATGTAATGCTAAATTTTGTAAGGTGATCAATACATCATTTACTTTAATGACTCTTTCATCAGCATGGTTTACTTCTTCATCAATTATGGCATATGCTGCACCCGCGGACAATGCCTGCTGTGCAAACTGGTTGCCATTAAAATTCGGGCCTTTCAAAGCAAAGAACAGGTCTCCTTCTTTTAATTTCCTGGTATCAGTTTGTATGGCTGGGTGTTGTAAATATATTTTATATAATTCTGGTATCTGCATGTATCAAAATTAATGGAGAACGGGTAAAAATAAAACATTAAAAAAACCTCCCGGATCAAGGGGAGGTTTTTTAATATAGTGAAAGAAGTATTATTTCTTTTTCTTACGTGAATTTTGTTTACGCTTTCCAAATATATTACCTTCTTTAAATCCTGGTCCTTCAGGCGGCCCTAAATACGTTTGGGCACAACGGAAACCTACTGTGCTTGCAGCCTGGGTTTCCTGCATGAACCTGCGTGTGCCAGGTGATAACCAATATGGCCTGTCATTCCAGCTTCCGCCTTTTATAACCCTTGATTCATCACTGATCAAAGAAGTAATTCCGTACCCATAAAAAACTCCACTTGCAGAGTCTCCATCAAGATAGTTGATCACGTCATTTTTTTGGTAGTTAGAACGATTCTTAACTTCTTCATCAGAAATGTCAACTTTTTTCAAACGACCCATACTGTCCCTTTCATATTCTCCGCCTGAGTTCTTATAATATTTCTGAAATTTATTACCACGGAAATAGTTGAAGTCTTCACCATCAGAAGGTGTCATTGGCCTGTACACGTCACCAACCCACTCGCTCACATTTCCACTCATATTATATAAGCCAAATGCATTTGGATAGAAAGACTTAATGTTACCAGGTATAGCAGCACGGTCATTTAAACCTCCGGCGATACCCATATTATCTCCACTACCACGTTTAAAATTGGCTAAGAACTTACCCTGCCAGCTTCCCCGACGATTATCACGTAAGCCGTTTGGATTATTGCTCCAGGAATATATTTGCTGGTTAGAAAATAATTCTTCACCACTCTTTTTTTCACTCTTACGTGGATTTGGATTTTGAGCTAACATACCATAAGCAGCATATTCCCACTCAGCTTCTGTAGGAAGGCGATAACCCATATTCAATATTCCGTCATCCATACGCACCGTAGCCCTTGGCTTACCATTTACATCTTTTAAAGAAGATTTTTTAGGCTTATTTCTTGCCTGGATCATATCAGGAGCCATTAAGTAGGTCTCTGTATTAAATGAACCTTCGGCGCCTGCGCCTTTCATTTCTTTTTTAATGGCATCTTTTTTCAGGTATCCTTTGCTCTGCAGGTTCAATTCATTTACCCTGTCAGTTCTCCAGATACAAAAATCATATGCCTGGCGCCAGTTGACACCAACAACCGGGTAGTAGTTATAAGAAGGGAAACGGAAATAATATTCCACATACGGTTCGTTATAAGCTAACTCTTCACGCCATACCAGTGTATCCGGAAGTGCTTTATTAAGGATATTGGTGTCGTTTGCAAAGGTATTTTCCAGCCAATACAAATATTCACGATAGTGAACATTTGCAACTTCTGTTTCATCAATAAAGAACGAAGGAACGGTAATACGGCGGGGAACATTATTCCAATCACCCATTACATCTTCATCTTTGGCACCCATTACAAATGAGCCACCCTGCACAAATACAAGGCCAGGCCCTGCTTTTGGATACTTAACTTTGGCAACATGGAAATTCCCCATGTTCTTGTCATCGTAGTTCCAGCCTGTAGCTGAAGACTTACTTTGTTTCTTTCCAAAAAGGCCGCCTTTTTTACAGGCACTTAAAGAAAGTGCTGCAACTACAAGGATCAGTAAATTTTTAACCGAAAATAGTTTAGTCATGTTCATTCGTTTATCGAATTGTTTAACGAAAGGTT